>DASTEU010000324.1:0-9573 GCA_035709325.1 Candidatus Limnocylindrales bacterium
GGAGCCCGGCACGATCGGGCGCTGGCGGATGCCCGCGGGACCGGGAATCCGGGTGGACGCCGCCGTCGAAGCGGGGGAGGCGGTGCCGCCGGACTACGACCCGCTGATCGCCAAGCTGCTCGTCGTCGACGCCGACCGCGATTCCGCGATCGAGCGTCTCGACCGCGCCCTCGACGAAGTCGAAGTCACCGGGATCCAGACGACGCTGCCGTTCCATCGCTTCGTCGCCCGCCATGCCGGGTTCCGGGCGGCCGAGCTGTCGACATCCTGGGTCGAGGAGGAGTGGGAGCCGATCGCCGCCGCCGATCGGGCCCGTGCCCTCGCGATCGCCACGCGGGCCGCGGTGGCGGCGGTGACCGGGCTGGTGGCGCCGGCACGCAGGCCGGGCACGCCCGGCGAGTCGTCGGGGCCGGCGACGCCGGAGGCCGGTCCGGCCCTCATGGACCGCTCCACCCGGACCCACGGCTGGCGCGATGCCGCCCGCGCCGACGCCACGGATCGGTGGCCGCGATGACGGCGCTCCGCGTCCGGCCGGCGCCGACCTCGCGGGTCCACGTCGATGAGCCGATCGACCTCGAGCCGGCATCGCTTGCCGGCGAGGTCGAGCCGTGGGGTCCCGGCCGGGCGGTGGTCCACGGCCAGGCGGGCGGCACCCTGGTGCTCATCGGCGAGGACCGGCCGGCGAGCGCGCGGCACCCGCGGACGATCGAGGTCGTCGTCGCCGGGTGGCGATTCGAACTCGAGGTCGAGGACGCTCGACGGGCGGATCTCCGGGCCCGGGCAGCCCGCGGTCGGGCCGTCGACCAGGGCGGGGGACCGCTCGAGATCCGATCGGTGATCCCCGGCCGGGTCGCGGCGGTGCTGGTGGCGGCCGGCGACCGGGTCGAGACAGGCCAGACGCTCCTCGTGATCGAGGCGATGAAGATGCAGAACGAGCTGCGGGCGCCGCGCGACGGCGACGTCGAGCGCGTCGCCGCCGAGGTCGGCGGGACAATCGAGCTCGGCCAGGTCCTGGTGGTGCTCCGGTGACCGAGCGGGGCGCGGACCGGGCCCGCTGGCGCGAGACGATCCGGGCGAAGGCCGTCCAGGGCGCGCCCGAGCGACGCGAGCGCTTCACCACCTCCTCGGACCTCGAGATCGCCGAGCTGTACACCGCCGAGGACCTCGACGCGCTCGGGTTCGATCCGGACCGCGATCTCGGCTTCCCCGGCGAGTACCCGTTCACCCGGGGCGTCCAGCCGACGATGTACCGCTCGCGGTTCTGGACGATGCGCCAGTACGCGGGCTTCGCGACGGCCGAGGAGACGAACCGCCGGTTCCGCTTCCTGCTCGAGCAGGGCCAGACCGGGCTGTCGGTCGCGTTCGACCTGCCCACCCAGATGGGCTACGACTCCGACGCGCCCGAGGCGAGCGGCGAGGTTGGACGGGTCGGCGTCCCGATCGATTCGCTCGCCGACATGGAGGTGCTGCTCGACGGCCTGCCGCTCGACGCGGTGAGTACGTCGATGACGATCAACTCGACGGCGGCGATCCTCCTCGCCCTCTACGTCGCGGCGGCCGAGAAGCGGGGCGTCGCCCGCGACCGGATCGCCGGCACGACCCAGAACGACATCCTCAAGGAATACATCGCGCGGGGGACGTGGATCTACCCGCCCCGGCCGTCGATGCGCCTCGTCACCGACATCTTCGAGTTCTGCGCCCGGGAGCTGCCCCGCTGGAACACGATCTCGATCTCCGGCTACCACATGCGCGAGGCCGGAGCGACGGCCGCCCAGGAGTTGGCCTTCACGCTCGCCGACGCCATCGCCTACTGCGAGGCCGCGGTCGCCCGGGGCCTCGCCATCGACGATTTCGCGCCGCGGCTCTCGTTCTTCTTCGCCGCCTGGTCCGAGCTCTTCGAGGAGGTCGCCAAGTTCCGGGCCGCCCGGCGGATGTGGGCCCGCATCGTCCGCGATCGCTTCGGCGCCCGCAGCGCGCGCTCGCTGATGTGCCGCTTCCACGTCCAGACGGCGGGTTCGTCGCTGACCGCCCAGTCGATCGACAACAACGTCGTCCGCACGACGATCCAGGCGCTTTCGGCGGTGCTCGGCGGCGCCCAGAGTCTCCACACGAACGCCCGCGACGAAGCGCTCGCGCTGCCGACCGAGCACAGCGCCCGGCTGGCCCTCCGGACCCAGCAGATCCTCGCCCACGAGAGCGGCGTGACCGACACGCCGGATCCGCTCGCCGGCTCGTATTTCGTCGAGAGCCTGACGACCCGCCTCGAGGCCGCCGCCCAGGAGTACCTCGACGAGATCGATTCGATCGGCGGGACGCTCGCCGCGATCGAGGGCGGCTTCCAGCAGCGCCAGATCCAGGAATCGGCCTACCGCGTCCAGCAGGCGATCGAACGCGGGGACCAGGTCGTCGTCGGCGTCAACCGCTTCCGCGACGACGACGCGCGACGGGCCGGACCGCCGCTCCAGCGGATCGATCCCGAGGGCGAGCGGCGCCAGGTCGAGCGAGTCCGCCGGATCCGGGCCGAACGCGACGCCGGGACGTGGGCGGCGGCGCTGGATCGCCTCGAGGCGGCCGCCCGCGGCGACGAGAACGTCCTGCCGCCGCTCATCGACGCGGTCCGGGCCTACGCCACGGTCGGCGAGATCAGCGACCGCCTCCGCGCGGCGTGGGGCGAGCACCGCGAGCTGATCACGGTCTGAGGCCCGGTCCGGGGTCGTCGGTCGCGGCGGCCGAGGCGAGCGGCAGGCGCCAGCGGGGCCGCCAGCGACGGTCGCCGTCCTCGACGAGGACCTCGATCGCCCGAACCCGGCGGACGAACGGGAGGCGGGCGGCGGCGGCCGCGGCGATCTCGTCGAGCGGCGCTCCGGTCCGCTCGACGAGCGTCAGGTGCGGGATCACCTCGTCGATCGCGCCGGCGTACGGCGGGTACTCGGGGAACCGGGCGGCGACCCGGTCGATCAGCGCGCTGAAGCGCCAGGCGGGTTCCGGCTCGAGGTAGACGACGCCCGGCCACCGACCCACGGCGCCGAAGCGGACCTCGAAGGCGCGGGTCTCGCTCGCGATGGCGGCGAGGGCCGAGCGTGCCTCGCGCCCCAGGACCGACGCCGGCAGCCACGGGTAGAGGATCGTCACGTGAGCGGGAACGCCGAGCGCGGCAGCGCGATCGTGCCGGCGGCGGACTCGCTCGAGCGGCCGGGGGAGGGGCGTCCGGACGACGATCGCGGTCACGGGTTCGGGCATGGCGGGTGCCGAACACTGTACGCTCCTCTCGATGCCTGCCGACCGGCCCCACGACCGCGTCCCCGAACCGATCCGCCGTCTCGGCCGGGTCCACCACGTCGCGGTCGTCGTCGAGCGGATGGAGCCGGCCCTCGCGTTCTGGCGCGACGCACTCGGGCTCGAGCTCGAAGTCGTGGAAGAGATGCCCGACGATCGGGTCCGCATCGCCTTCCTGCCCGTCGGCGAATCGAAGATCGAGCTCGTCGAGCCGACCGATGACACGACCGGCGTCGCCCGCTACCTGGCGACGTCCGGCGAAGGCGTCCATCATGTCTGCTTCGAGGTCGGCAACCTGGCGGAGACCCTCCTTCGCCTCGAGATCGACGGCATCGAGCTGATCGATACGGCTCCCCGCAAGGGCGCGGAGGGCCCGGTCGCCTTCCTCCACCCCCGGAGCTGCCACGGCGTGCTCGTCGAGCTGATCGAGGCACCCGGTGGACCCGCCTGGAAGAGCCTCGGATATCCCGACTGAACTGGAGAGCGAAACGATGATCATCACGACGACCCCCTCCGTCGAAGGCCGCCAGATCGCCGAGTATCGCGGCGTCGTCACCGGCGAGGCGATCCTCGGTGCCAACATCTTCAAGGACCTCTTCGCCGGGATCAGGGACATCGTCGGCGGCCGCTCGGGCGCGTACGAGGACGAGCTGCGCAAGGCCCGGACGATCGCGTTCCAGGAGCTCGAGGCCGCCGCCCAGCCGATGGGTGCGGACGCGGTCGTCGGCGTCGACCTCGACTACGAGACCGTCGGCCAGGGCGGCTCGATGCTGATGGTCACCGCATCGGGGACGGCGGTTCGCCTCGGCTAGACTGGCGGCGCCTTCGTCGCGAGCAGCGAGAAGAAGAGGGGCAGCTCGCCCTCGATCTCGGGCGGCAGCCGCCACGTGCCGTCGTCGGCCTCGACGAGGAAGTCGAGGCGCCAGTCCACGAACGGGAACTCGCGGAGCGATTCGATCCGCAGCCCGGCGTCGATGAGGGCGGTCACGATCTCGCCGAGCCCGTGGTCCCAACCGTACTCGGTGTGGCCGGCGACATCGGCCTTCGGGTCGGCGTACGAGCCGACGACCGGGAAGCTCAGCGGCTCGGCGTGCTCCCAGTACGGGTAGCGGAGCACGAGTTGGCCGGGTTCGACGCCCTCGTTCTCGAAGACCTGGGCGACCGGGTGGATCTCGGTGATGTAGAAGCGCCCGCCGGGGCGGACGAAGTGGGCCACGACCTCCGCCCAGCGCCGGATGTCAGGCAGCCAGCCGAGCACGCCCCGTGACGTGTACACGACGTCGAAGTCGCCCTCGAGGACCTTCGGCAGGTCGTCGAGCTTCGCCCGCACGAAGCGGGCGTCGGGGATTCCGATCTCGGCCGCCACCGAGCGGGCCAGCCCGATCGCCGCCTCGCTGAAGTCGGCGCCGGTGACCCTTGCCCCGAGACGGGCCCACGACAGCGTGTCGATCCCGAAGTGGCACTGAAGGTGCAGGAGCTCCAGGCCATCGACCGGTCCGACCTCCTCGATCTCGTAGGGCCGGAGGCGGATCCCGCCCCGCTTGAATCCCTCGAGGTCGTAGAACTCGGACGCCTCGTGGACGCGGGTCCAGGCGTCCCACAGTGCCTCGTTGTCGCGGAGCGCCGCGTCGCGGTCGGTCACGACCGCGTCAGAGCGACCAGGCGAAGAGCACGTCGCGGGCCCGGCTCGTCGCCTGGGCGAACTCGACGAGTTCGCCGGCCAGCTTGCGGATCCACGGCTTCTCCTCGCGCGGCAGCTCGCCGAGGTCCTCCTCGATCAGGTCGATCCAGCGCCCGGCGACCGCGTCCACCTGGTGCGGCGCGAGCCGGGCCACGGGGCCGAACCACGCGAGATCGACGGCCTCGATCGAGCGCTCGGCCATCTCGCCCGGGCCTTCGAGCTCGCGGCGGGCGTCGATGAAGTCGGTCGGCTCCGCGGTTCCGGTCACCGCCCGGACCGCTTCGGCGAAGAGGTCGAGCCACGTCGGGTCGAGGCCTCCGCCGAGCGCGAGATGGGCCGTGAACCGGCTCCGGTCGTCGAGCGAGTCCCAGTCGTCGACGGTGATCGCGAGGAGGATCTCCCGCGCATCGCCGGCGATGAGATCCATGAGGGCGCCCACGCCGCCGGCCTCGGTGTCGCGGCTCAGCCGCGGAAGCCGGCGTCGCGGAGGAGCGCCGGCAGCTCGGTGGGCGAGCCGGCGACGCGGATGCCGGCCGCCTCGAGCGCCTCGACCTTGGACGCGGCCGTGCCCTTTCCGCCCGAGATGATCGCGCCGGCGTGGCCCATCCGCTTGCCCTCGGGGGCCGTGCGGCCGGCGATGAACGCGGCCATCGGCGTGCCCCGCAGGTGCTCGGCCGCGAACGCGGCGGCCTCCTCCTCGGCAGCTCCGCCGATCTCGCCGATCAGGACGATCGCCTCGGTCTCGGGATCGTCCGCGAACATCCGCAGCACCTCGACGAACTGCGTCCCGATGACCGGGTCGCCGCCGATCCCGACACACGTCGACTGGCCGAGCCCGGCGTCGGTCATCGCCTGAACTGCCTCGTACGTCAGCGTCCCGGAGCGGCTCACGACCCCGACCCCGCCTTCCGCGTGGATCGAGCCGGGGATGATCCCGACCTTGGCCCGGCCCGGCGACGTCGCGCCCGGGCAGTTCGGTCCGATGAGGCAGGCCCCGGCAAGGCGAACCTCCTCGACGACCGGCACCATGTCGAGCGCCGGGATCCCTTCGGTGATGCAGAAGATCGTGCCGATGCCCGCCGCAACCGCCTCGAGGACGGCGTCCGGCGCTCCGGCCGCGGGAACGAAGATGCACGAGGTGTTGGCGCCGGTCTCGGCAACCGCCTGGGCGACGGTGTTGAACACCGGAACCGCGCCGTCGATCGCGGTCTGACCGCCCTTCCCGGGCGTCACGCCGGCCACGACGGACGTGCCGTATTCGACCATCGCCCGGGTATGGAACTCGCCCTCGCGGCCCGTGACGCCCTGGACGACGAGGCGCGTATCGCGACCGATCAGGATGCTCACGCGGCGTCTCCCCGGGCGGCCGCGACCGCCTTCGCGGCGGCATCGTCGAGCGTCTTTGCGGTGACGAACGCGGCCGCCTGGAGCAGCTCGGCTGCCTCCTCGGCGTTCGTCCCGACGATCCGCACGACCATCGGCACGCTGCGTGCCTGCTGGGCGCGCGCATCGATGAGGCCCCGGGCGACCTCGTCGCCGCGGGTGATGCCGCCGAAGATGTTGACGAGGATCGCCTTGACGTTCTGGTCGCCCAGGATCAGGCGCATCGCGGCCGCGACCCGGTCGGCCTTGGCCCCGCCGCCGATGTCGAGGAAGTTCGCCGGCTCACCGCCGGCCCGCTTGACGAGATCCATCGTCGCCATCGCCAGGCCTGCTCCGTTGACCATGCACCCGATGTCGCCATCGAGCTTGATGAACGTCAGGTCGTAGCGGCGGGCCTCGATGTCGCTCGGGTCCTCCGCGTCGAGGTCGCGCAGCGCCTCGAGCTCGGGATGGCGCGCGAGCGCCGAATCGTCGAGGGTCATCTTGGCGTCGAGGCAGACGAGGCGCTCGACGGGCGTGCCGTCGGCGTTGTGCTCCCGGGTCACCGCGAGGGGGTTGATCTCGACGAGGTCGGCGTCGTACGCGAGCATCGTCTTGAGGAGGCCCTTGGCGATTGCTGCGCCGGCCTTCCAGTGCGTCCCGAAGCCGATCTTGAAGGCCAGCTCGCGCGCCGCGGAATCGGGGAGGCCGAGCAGTGGATCGGCGTGCTGGTAGACGATCGCATCCGGGTTCTCCGCCGCGACCTGCTCGATCTCGACGCCGCCCTCGGCCGAGCCGATGAACATCAGCCGCTTCGTCGCCCGGTCGAGGACGACCGAAAGGTAGTACTCCTTCACGATGTCGGCGGCGGGCGCGACGAGCACGCGACGGACCGGGAGCCCCTTGATCTCCATCGCGAGGACCTGGGCGGCGATCTCCTCGGCCTCGTCGACGTCGCCGGCGAGGCGCACGCCGCCCGCCTTGCCCCGGCCGCCGACGAGGACCTGGGCCTTGATGACGACCTTGCCCGTCGCGTTGGCGGGATTGGCGAGAAAGCGCCCGGCGGCGGCCCGCGCCTGCGACGGCGTGCGGGCGACCTCCCACTGGGGAACGGGCAGCCCCTGGGAGACGAGCAGCGACTTCGCGTCAGCCTCGTGGATTTTCACGCGCGACGGCTCCTGACCGGGTCGTGGACGGCCACCGGATCACCTGGATCGCGGGACCTGGGCGGAGCGATGGTACCGCGTGGCGCCGTTGCCGGGACGAATTCGGGACGCGTCGCCACGCTGCCACGTGGAGCAGCCGGTCCGCCACTGACCACCGGGCGCCGGCTGCGCGGCTCGTGCCGCGCCGTCGGGCTACAATCGACGCATGGTCCACCGTGTGACGCTGATCCCCGGCGACGGCATCGGTCCGGAGCTGGCGGAGGCGACGAGGCGCGTCCTCGATGCCTCCGGGGTGGCGTTCGAGTGGGAGGTCGTGGACGCCGGCGAGGCCGTCATGGCCGAGCACGGGACGCCGCTCCCCGAGCACGTTCTCCAATCGATCCGCCGCAACCGGGTCGCCCTGAAGGGCCCGATCACGACGCCGGTCGGGGAGGGCTTCCGGAGCGTCAACGTGACGCTCCGCCAGGCACTCGGGCTCTACGCCAACCTTCGCCCTGCGCGCTCGATCAAGGGCCTCGAAACGCGCTACGACGACGTCGACCTCGTCATCGTCCGCGAGAACACCGAGGATCTCTACGCCGGCATCGAGCACATGGTCGGGCCCGACGCTGCGGAGAGCATCAAGATCATCACCCGGGCCGCATCCGAGCGGATCGCCCGCTACGCCTTCGACTACGCGGTCGCCAACGGCCGGGGCAAGGTCACCGCGGTCCACAAGGCGAACATCATGAAGCTCTCCGACGGCCTCTTCCTCGAGAGCTGCCGGACGGTCGCCGCCGACTACGAGGGTCGCATCGAGTTCGAGGACCGCATCGTCGACAACATGTGCATGCAGCTCGTCCAGAAGCCGGCCCTGTACGACGTCCTCGTCCTGCCGAACCTCTACGGCGACATCGTCAGCGACCTCGCCGCCGGTCTCGTCGGCGGGCTGGGCGTCGCGCCCGGGGCGAACATCGGGACCGAGGCGGCGGTGTTCGAGCCGGTCCACGGCTCGGCCCCGAAGTACGCCGGCCTGGACAAGGCGAACCCGACCGCGCTGATCCTCTCGGGCGCGCTCATGCTCCGCCACCTCGGCCACCCCGACGCCGCCGATCGCCTCGAGCGCGCGGTCCGCGACGTCATCGCCGAGGGCCGGACCGTCACCTACGACCTCGGCGGGACCGCGGGGACCCGGGCCTTCGCCGACGCGGTCATCGAGCGGCTGGCGGCGACGCCGACCGGCAGCGCGGCTCCGGCCGCTCCCGCGCGCGCCTGACCGGCGGAGACGATGTTCTTCTTCCGCTACCGCGGCGGCGAGGGGATGCTCGCCTGGGCCTTCCATCGCATCGCGGGCCTCGCGATCTGGGTCTTCCTGCTCCTCCACGTCTTCGACATCTGGCTGGCCAGCGTGAACCCGCCGCTCTACGACGAGCTGCTCGTCGTTTACGCGAGCGCCCCCGGCCGGGTGGGCGAGGCGCTCCTCGGGGCTGCGCTCCTCTTCCACGCGCTCAACGGCCTGCGGATCATCATCATCGACTTCTGGCCGTCGCTGTCGCGCTACCACCGGCTCATCTGGCGGCTGAACTGGATCGTCTTCTTCGTCGTCGGCCTGCCGGTCGCCTGGATCATCCTCAAGCCGATCTGGGAGGGGGCGCCGCAGTGAGCGTCGTCGGCGGTCGGCGGGCGCGTCCCCAGGGCGGCGGCTTCGAGCTTGCCGTCTGGTACCTCATGCGCCTGACCGGCCTTGCCCTGTTCGTGCTGGCCCTCAGCCACTTCCTCATCACCCACGTCCTCTACGACCCCGCCGAGCAGACGGCCGAGTGGATCCTCTCGGAGCGCTGGGCCAACGTCGCGATCCGGACGGTCGACTGGCTCATGCTCGCCGCCGTGACCTTCCACGCGTTCATGGGTGTCCGGATCGTCGTCGGCGATTACACGCGCGGCGGCCTCCGGACGCTGCTGACGGGGGCCCTCTACCTCGCCGCGTTCGTCCTCTTCGCGATGGGCACCTTCGCCCTCGTCAGCGTCCCGAACGTGCTGCCGGGCGGCTGATGCGGATCGATCACGACGCGCTGATCGTGGGGGCCGGCGGGGCCGGCCTCTGGGCCG
>DASTEU010000325.1:0-7489 GCA_035709325.1 Candidatus Limnocylindrales bacterium
TGTCGATGTAGGCGCTGAACAGCAGGAACGCGGCGAGCGACGCCGACGCGATCGCGTAACCCTTCGTCAGGGCCTTCGTCGTGTTGCCGACGGCGTCGAGCCGGTCGGTGATCTCGCGGGCGCCTGACTCGGCCCGGCTGAACTCGGCGATCCCGCCGGCGTTGTCGGTGATCGGGCCGAACGTGTCCATCGCGAGGATGTAGGCGGTCGTCATGAGCATGCCCATCGTTGCGACCGCGGTCCCGAAGACGCCACCGACGTCGCGACCCTCCGGCGTGACCAGGCCGGCCTGCTGGCCGAGCCAGTGGCTGGCGATGAGCGCGACGCCGATCGAGATCGCCGTCACGAACGTCGTCTCGAAACCGACCGCGGTGCCGGAGATGATGTTCGTCGCCGGCCCGGTCTTCGACGCCTCGGCGATCTCGCGGACCGGCCGGAACGTGCCGGCCGTGTAGTACTGGGTGATGTAGACGAACACGACCGACGTCGCCAGGCCGACGATCCCCGCACCGAAGAACCAGATCCAGACCGGCAGGCCGTTCGAGGTGGTCCCGGCGGTGTCCATCATCACGAAGGTCGTGATGGCAAGCCCGACGACGGACAGGGCCGTCGTGACCCAGTAGCCGCGGTTGAGGATGTTCATCGGGTTCTCGGTCTCGGTGCCGCGAATGAAGAACATCGCGACGATCGTGGCGAGCAGCCCGAAGGCTCGGACCACGAGCGGGAAGAAGATCCAGGCCTCGGGGTTGGGCCAGCCGGCAGCCTCGGCGATCGCGAAGGCTGCGACGCCGAGGATCATCGCGCCGATGTTCTCGGCGGCGGTCGACTCGAAGAGGTCGGCGCCACGGCCGGCGCAGTCGCCGACGTTGTCGCCGACCAGGTCGGCGATGACGGCCGCGTTGCGCGGGTCGTCCTCGGGGATGCCCGCCTCGATCTTGCCGACGAGGTCCGAACCGACGTCGGCGGCCTTCGTGTAGATGCCGCCGCCGAGCTGGGCGAAGAGCGCCACGAACGAGGCGCCGAACCCGAAGCCGACGATGAGGAACGGCGCCTCGGCCACGGTGACCTCGGCCACGAACGCCTCGTATACCGTGAAGATCGCCCACACGCCCAGGAGCGACAGGGCGACGACGAGGAAGCCGGAGACGGCCCCGCCGCGCATCGCGACCTGGACGGCCTCGACGAGGCTGCGCCGGGCGGCGGCGGCGGTCCGCACGTTGGAGCGGACGCTGATCGTCATGCCGATGATGCCCGACGCCATCGAGCAGGCGGCGCCGACGAGGAACGCGATCGCGGTCATGATCCCGATCGGGATCCCGGCGAGATCCGGAACGTCGGCGACCTCCCGCGTCTCGACGATCGCGATGACCAGGCCGATGATCACGGCCCCGACGAGCGCGAGCACGCCGATCGTCGAGTACTGTCGCTTGACGAACGCGTCCGCACCTTCCCGGATGGTGTCACCCACGTCCTGCATCGCCTGGGGGCCCTTGTCCCGCGACAGCACGTCTCGGGCCAGGTAGATGGCGAAGAGGACGGCGACGATGCCGGCGATCGGGACGATCAGCTGGAGCGTTTGGGCGCCCATCAGGGTCTGCGGGTCCTCCAAGTGGCGGGTAACGTCCCGACGCCCGCGCACGGACTACGGCGCCGATCCCGGAACGTCGTTCGGACAGGACGGCCTGCTCGCAGGGCTGGGAGTTTTCAGGCCGCGGGCGAGTGTATCAAGGCGGAATCCACTGGGTCAAACTCGCATGGCGACCCCGGTTATGCGGTCGGAGGGGCGCTCGCCGGCCGGTCTCCGCCGCCCCGTTCCCGCCCGCCGGGAGCGGAGGCGACCGGAGTTCCCAGCACCTATACTGCCGAACTTGTGACCAGACGACCCGCCCTCGGGTGTCTCCTCGAGATCGTCGAGACGCTCGTCTTGACGCTCATCATCTTCTTCGTCATCCAGACGTTCGTCGCCCAGCCCTACCAGATCCGCCAGCAGTCGATGCAGGCGACGCTCGAACCCGACCAGTACGTCCTCGTCGACAAGCTCACCCCCCGGTTCGACGCGTACAAGCGCGGCGACATCGTCGTCTTCAAGCCGCCCGAATCGTGGGCCCAGCCGGACGGCACGCCGTACATCAAGCGGGTGATCGGCATCGCCGGCGACACGATCGAGATCCGGCAGGGCAAGGTCTTCGTCAACGAGATCGAGCTCATCGAGCCGTACGTCTACCAGGAGAACGGCGCGGCCCAGGACACCGAAGATCCCCTTCAGCTCGTGCAGTGGGTCGTGCCCGACGGCGAGCTGTTCCTCATGGGCGACCACCGCAAGAGCTCGGCCGATTCACGCGAGTTCGGCACGGTCAGGATCGACGAGGTGATCGGCAGGGCCTGGCTTCGCTACTGGCCCCTCGACACCCTCGAGATCCTTCCGACCCCGAGCCATCCGGAGCTCCTGACCTCCACGCCGTGAACCCCGCGCTCGCAGGGTTGACCTGCGTCGTCGTCGCGGGCGCTGTCACGGCCGTCGCGGCCCGTGAGCCGCGGGTCGCGCTGCTGGGCCTCCTCGTCGTCCTGCTCGGAGCGGCATTCCTCGCGGATCCCCTGCCCTCTCCGCTCGCGATGTCGGGGCGGATCGTCGCCGCGGTCCTGGCCGCCCGCCTCATCGCGATCGCGACCCGCGGCGGCGACGAACGGACCGCAGGCTCCCGGCTGGGCTGGCCGGTCGAGGCGATCGCCGCGGCCGCGGCGGCGGCCGTCGGATACGGGACACACGGGCTCGGGGCGCCGGGCGGCGGCCCTCCGGAAGCCCAGGCTGCCGGTTTCGCGATCGGTGTGCTCGCCGCCGCGCCGATCGTGAGCGGGCGCGACGTCTTCCGGCTCGGGACCGGGTCGATCCTCCTGCTCACGGCCGGGCTGCTCGTGCGCCAGGCCATCGGCGGCACGCCGTCGGAGCTGGAGGAGCTCGTGACGAGCGGCCTCGTCGTCGGGCTCGGCGGAGCGGTCGCGGCGCTCACGCTCGGCGCCCGGGCGGCCGCCGGCGGCCTCGCCCCGGAGCCCCCGGCCGGCACGTCCCGGCGGCCGACGCGGATCCACGGGCGCCTGCCCGGAGCGGCCGGCCCGGCGCCACGGAGCGGCGCCCACCGCCTCTCCCCGGAGGCCGGGCCGGGCCCCGCCACCGATCCGGGTCCGCCACCGTGACGATCCTGCCGTTCCTGGCGATCGCGTTCGGAGCGGCGGCCGCCTCGCTCCTGACCCGCCGCATCGCGCCGCTGTCGGCGACGATCGGGATCCTCGGCCTGCTCGCGGCGATCCTCGCCGCCGCGGCGATCGACGCCGACGAGACGCTCGCGATCGGCGGCGGCGAGCTCGTCGGTTCGGCATACCTGCGCCTCTTCGCCTGGCTCGGCGCGGTCGTCGCGCTCCTGCTCGCGCTCCTCGGCCTGCTGAGCTCGTCGCATCGGCACGTACCGGGCGTCCTGCTCGCGGGGCTCGGGGCGGCCGGCCTGGCGCTCGCCCTCCCCGATGCCCGGATCGCGATCCTCGCGGCAACCGCCGGCGGCCTGGTCGGGATCCTCGTGACGATCCCGCTCCCGGCCCTCGCGTCGGGCGTCGTCGTCGCCGCGCGGGAGCTCCGGGCGCTCGCCGTCGCCGGCGTCCTGGCGATCCTCGCCGCGGCCTGGATCGGACGTCCGCTCGGGACCCTCGCCGACGACCCGGCGGTCTTCGGCCTCGCCTACCTCGGCTTCGCCGTCGCGGTCGCGATCCGCTTCGGGGCGATCCCCTTCCACTTCTGGGCCGCCCGCCTCGCCGACGCCGCGCCGGAGGTCTCCCTGCCGATGCTCATGGCCTGGGGGCCCGCCGCGTTCGCGGTCGTCGCCCTCGCCTGGGCCGACCAGTCGGTCGCCCCGCTCCTCGTGCCGCTCGCCGTGGAGCGCTCGCTCGTCGTCGCCGTCGGCGCCGTCAGCGCGATCCTCGGCGCGCTCGCAGCCTGGATCCAGGACGACCTCGAACACGTCGTCGGCTACACGATCATCGCGGACGCCGGGATCGCGATCCTCGGCCTGGCGGCGCTCGACCCCGCCGCCTGGGAGCCGGCCAGGACCTGGATTCTCGTCTTCGTCGTCGCCCGGAGCGCCTTCGCGGCCTGGGCCGTCGCCGTCCGCGTCTCGTTCGGCACGCGCCGAATCGACGAACTTCGCGGTTGGGCGCTTCGTGCGCCGCTGCTCGCCGTCGCCCTCGTCGCGATCGTCGTCGCCAGCTTCGGCTACCCCGGCCTCGCGGTCTGGGAGGCGCGGAGCGGACTCATCGACCTCACGCTCGACGGCCCGTTCGCCGCACTCGTCACGCTCGGGTCCCTCGGCCCCCTGGCCGTGTATGCCCGACTCATCGCGATCGGCGTCGCTCGGCCGAGCGAGACGGTCGCGCGGGCGGCGAGCCAGCGCCCGGTCTGGCCGGTGAGACCGGTCGGCGACCGGGCGCCGGACGCGGCAGCGGAGCGGCGGCCGACGGCGGCCCGGGCCGGTCGATCGCGACGCGCCGTCGGGCCGAGCCTCCTCGACGCGGTTCCGGCGGCACTCGACGCCAACCGGGCGCTGCTCGCCGGCGTCCTCGTCGTCGCCCTCGCGGGGCTCTCGATCGCGGTCTCCGCCGGCGGATTCGGGGTCAGTTCGGCGGCGGCCGCAGCACCGGGCCGGCTGCCGCCACCGATCGAGAGCGAGCCGCCCGGGAGCGAGACCGCGCCGCCGGCGAGCCTGTCGCCACCCGCGAGCGAACCACCCGCCACGCCGTCTCCGGCGTCGCCCGGCGCCTCCGAGCCGGCTCCTTCGGCGCCTGCACCCTCGGGGCCGGCCGCCTCGGCGGGCCCCGGGCTCTCGTTCGCGCCGCTGCCCTCGCCCTGATCCGGCGGCCGGCTGCGCCTCCGCCTACTCCTCGGGCGCCAGCGCCCAGCGGTCGATCTCGCGCCCGTACTCGAGGAGCTCGCCGGGTCCGAACCAGAGCGCGAGCTCGGTCGTCGCCGTCTCGGGCCCATCGGAGGCGTGGATCAGGTTCTGGGCCGTCTCGAGGGCGAAGTCGCCGCGGATCGTGCCGGGTGCCGCCTCGTGCGGCCGGGTCGCCCCGACCATCGCCCGGACGACCGAGATCGCGTTCGGGCCCTCGAGCGCGACCGCGACGAGCGGGCTCGACGTGATGAAGTCGACGAGTCCGCCGAAGAACGGCTTCGCGCGGTGCACGGCGTAATGGCGCTCGGCGAGCTCGCGGTCGACCGCGACGAGCTTGAGCCCGACGATCTTGAGGCCGCGTTCCTCGAAGCGGGCGAGGATGCGTCCGGTCAGCAGGCGCTGGACGCCGTCCGGCTTGACGAGGACGAGGGTGCGTTCGGTCACGGGGCCTCCTTGGGATCGGTGGGTCGCGCCTCCGCCGCGCGCGTGTCGGGCTCGGCGGGTTCGGGGTCCTGATGATCGGTGGCTTCGGGCGCCTCGTTCGGATCGGTGGCTTCGGGCGCTTCGTCGGGTTCACGAGCTTCGGTCGACGGCGGCGCTGGCCTGCCGGGCAGATCGAGCGGGATCGCCTCCATCGTCGTCGGCTTCAGGATCGGCTCGCGGGGTCCCGGTTCGCCCGGCCGGCGGTCCTCGGCCCGGCGGTCCCCATCCCGGCGGTCCTCGGCCCGACGATCCTCCGCCCGCTCCATGCCGATCGCCGCGACGGCCGCCACGTAGTCGAGGAGCGCCTCGGTCTCGTGGCCGACGATCCGGTGGGCGTCGCCCCTGACGAGGGCGAGGACCGGCTCGGTCCGGCCGGCGATCAGGTCGAGGACGGCAGGCGCAAGTGACGGCTCGGCGCGGAGCGCAAGAGCGAGACTGGCGGCCGCCTGGCCGGGCCGTTCGGCGGCCATGGCCGTCCGGGCGCGGGCGAGGAGTTCGCCGGGGTTCGGCAGGACCGGTGCCGCGGTCTCGAGATGGTGCTCCCAGAGGCCCGGAGCCGGCGGCGAGCCGGCGGCGAAGCGTTCGGTTCCGCCGTCCGCCCGCCGTTCGGGCGACGCGCCGTGGACGACGGGCGTCGCGGCCGGGAGTTCCGCGAACAGCGTGCCTGCGGGTTCGATCGGTGCTCCCGGCTCGACCGGCCAGACCGGGCTCCGGGGCATGCCGGCGAAGATCTCCTCGATGGCTTCCTCGTCGCGCGCCAGGGCGCGCGCGGCGATGCGGCGGGCCTCCGCCGGCCGACCCAGGTGGGACTGCAGCTCGGCGCTGATCACGAGCCCGAGGAGATCGTCGGGCCGGAGATCGAGGTATGCCGCGGCGGCCTCGCCGGCGCCCGGCAGGTCGCCGGTCCGCCATCGTGCCTCCGCAAGGTCGCGGATCCCCTCGTCGTCGAGCGCGTTCCGTCCGGCCAGCGACTCCAGCTCGGCCCGCGCCAGCCCATACGACCCGAGGCGCAGGTGCAGGCGGGCGAGGACGAGGTCGGCCGCCCGGTCGGCGGCGTCGGGCGGCGGGCCCTGGGCGAGCGTCACGCCGGCAACCGCAGAGCCCGCTCGACGCCTCGCCGGTGGCGGGCCGGGGCGACGACCGCCAGGCGCAGGAGCTCATCGCGGAACAGCTCGCCGGCCAGGCGCCGAATGTCCGCCGGATCGACGCCGGCCACCCGCTCGAGCGCCTCCTCGAGCGTCAGGACGCGGTCGTGGAGGGCCTCCTGGCCGCCGATCCACGACGCCAGATGGCGGGTCTCGTCCATCCGCAGCTCGAGGCCGCCCGAGAGGTAGGCCTTCGCCTTGTCGAGCTCGGAATCCCCCACGGTTTCGTCGCGAAGTCGGGCCAGCTCGCCGAGGATGGCCTCGACGGCCGCCGGCAGGCGATCGGGATCCACGCCCGCCGAGACCTCGACCGCGCCGGCGTCGGCATAGTCGACGAGCCCCGACGAGACGTCGTAGGCCAGCCCCTTCTCCTCCCGCACGGAGAGGAAGAGGCGGCTCGACATGCCGTCGCCGAGGACGGCGTTGAGGACCGCCAGGGTCCACGCGTCGGGGTGGTCCCGGCGGAGGCCCGGGACGCCGAGGACGACCTGGGCCTGCGTCGCGTCGCGCCGGGCCCCGAACAGGAAGCGGTCGCCCGCGGGCAGCTCGGGCGCGGCGGCGTAGCCCGGGATCGCCCCGTTGCCGGATCCGAACGCGGCCGCGGCCAGCCCGGTCGCCTCGTCGTGGCCGACGTCGCCGGCGAGGGCGACGACCGTGTTGGCCGGTCGGTAGGTCGTCTGCCAGAACCGGCGGATCACATCGGCCGGCAGGGCCCGGATCCCGGCCTCGTCGCCGCAGATCTCGCGGCCGAGCGGCCCGTCGCCGAACATCGCCTGCTGGAAGAGGATCTGGGCGTATTCGGACGGATCGTCGAGATACGAACGGATCTCCTCGACGATGACGTCGCGCTCGCCCTCGATCTCGTCGTCGGCGAGCGTGGGCCGGACGATCAGCTCGCCGAGGACGTCCATCGCCCGCTCGGCCTCG
>DASTEU010000326.1:0-5000 GCA_035709325.1 Candidatus Limnocylindrales bacterium
CGACGCCTGTCGATCTATTCGTGAGGCGGGCCTCGTCGGTTCACGTGCGGTGCTACCGTGCACACGTGCCGATCCCCCGCCGCTACACCACCGAGGCGATCGTCCTCTCCCGCTTCGACTTCGGCGAGGCCGACCGGATCCTGACGCTCATCACGCCGGGGGCGGGCAAGCTCAAGGCGATCGCCAAGGGCATCCGCCGACCGACCTCGCGGCTCGGCGGCAGCCTGGAGCCGTTCGCCGAGCTTCAGGTCGCACTCGCCCGCGGCCGGACGTTCGAGGTCGTGACCCAGGTCAGCGTCGGCCACGCCTGGCTCAACCTGCGCGATTCGCTCGAGAGCGCGGCGACCGCCTGGTACCTCGCCGAGCTTGCCGACCGCTCGCTCGAGGAGCGCCACGCCGCCGAGCCCATCTACATCCTGCTCCGTCACGCCTACGGCCTCCTCGATGCGGGCATGGCTCCCGGCCGCGTCGCCCGCTGGTACGAGATGCATCTCGCCGACGAGCTCGGGATGCGGCCGGAGGTCGATCGCTGCGCCGAGTGCGACCGGATGCTCGACGCGGAGGGCCGGTTCCGCTGGGTCCCCCAGCTCGGCGGCGTCCTCTGCGATCGCTGCCCCGGGCCGGGCCACGACCGGGCCGGCCTCTCGCTCGAGGGGCTGAAGCTGCTCAAGGCATACCAGCGGCTCGACATCGAGGCGATCGCCGCACTCCGCCTCTCGGACGCCGCCGAGCGCGAGGTCGAGACCGCGATGCGCGAGTTCATTCGCCATGCCCTCGAGCGGGAGGCCCGGTCGCTCGCGTTCCTCGACGAGATCCGGAACCCGGACGGCAGGCCGGGCGCAACCCGTCGGGCGGGGACGAACGCGGCGGTCCCGCCGCCTTCCGGTGAAGCTCCGATCGGGGGCCGAGCCTGAGCGGTCCACCGATCATCCCTCGCGGCGGCTCGCTGCGGCGAGGGATGCGGCCCGGGATCGAGGGCCGGGCGAGCGGACTCAGCGGTTCGCCCGACATCCCCGATCCGCCGCCGGACGGCCCGACCGACCTGCGGGGCCGACTCATCCGGGCGCGGAACGCCGCGCAGGCGACGATCGGGACGCTGCCCCGCGTCATCGGTCTGGTCTGGTCGGCGAGCCGCCCCCTGACGATCGCCCTCGCGACCGCCACGGTCCTGGCCGGAGTCGTGCCGGCGGTCACGGCCTATATCGCCAAGCTCCTCATCGACGCCGTCGTCCGGGCGATCGCCGTGCGAGCCGACCCGAACCTGCCCGACACCGTCGCGTTCGGTCCCCTGACCCTCGATGCGGTCGGCACCGTTCTGCTCCTCGCCGCGGCCCAGTTCCTCGTCTACGCCGCCTCGTCGTTCCTGAGCACGCTCCGGAACGTGAGCCAGCAGCTCCTCCAGGAGCGGGTCACGAACCGGATCCAGCTCGAGATCATGGATCACGCCTCGAAGCTCGACCTCGCGTTCTTCGAGGACTCGACCTCGTACGACCTGCTCCGGAGGGCCCAGCAGGGCTCGACCAGCCGGCCGCTGTTCATGGTCAGCGGCGTGTTCGGGCTCATCCAGACCGCGATCGCCTTCGTCTCGATGGTCGCCTTGCTGATCGCGCTCAGCCCGCTCCTGGCGCTCGTCGCCCTGATCGCGCCCGTTCCGGCGTTCATCGCCGACACCCGCTACGGCTGGCGCGGGTACAGCCTCGCCCGGTGGGCGTCCCCCCTCCGGCGGCGGATGGACTACCTCACGACGCTGGTCACGACCGACACGTACGCGAAGGAGGTGAAGCTGTTCGGGCTCGGGCCCTACTTCATCGACCGCTTCCGCCGGCTCTCGAAGACCTACCAGGACCGCCAGCGCGGGCTCGTCGTCGCCCGCTACTTCGCGGGCTTCGTGTGGAGCACGATCACGACGCTCGCGGGCTCGCTGACGTACCTCTATGTCGCCCTGCAGGCGATCGCCGGCCGGCTGACGCTCGGTGACCTGACGCTGTTCACGCAGGCGGCGTCCTCGGTCCAGGGTTCGGTCCAGGGCCTGCTCTCCGGGTTCTCGTCGATGTACGAGAACAACCTCTACCTCAACGACCTCTTCGAGCTGCTGGCGACGCCGGTCGGGATCGAAGCAGAAGCTGCCGACGCGACCGGCCGGGCCGCCCATCCCGCGCCGGATCCCCTCACCTCGCCCGGGGAGCTCCGGTTCGAGCACGTCTCGTTCCGCTACCCCGGCCGCGACACCGACGCCCTGACCGACGTGAGTTTCCGGATCGCCGCCGGCGAGACCGTCGCCGTCGTCGGCCGCAACGGGGCCGGCAAGTCGACGCTGATCAAGCTCGTGACCCGCCTCTACGACCCGAGCGAGGGCCGGATCCTGCTCGACGGGGTCGACCTGCGGGAGCTCGAGCCGGCGGCCGTCCGGCGCCTGATCGGCGGGATGTTCCAGGACTACGTGACGTACCAGGCGACGGCGGCCGAGAACATCGGCCTGGGCGAGCTGCCACGGTTCGAGGACCGCGAGGCGGTCGAGGCCGCTGCCGCGAAGGCCGGCGCCGACAGTCTGCTCGATCGGCTGCCGGACGGCTGGGACACGCCGCTCGGCAAGTGGTTCGACGGCGGCGTCGAGCTGTCGGGGGGCGAGTGGCAGAAGATCGCCCTCGGCCGAGCCTTCATGCGCGACGCCCGGATCCTGCTCCTCGACGAGCCGACGTCGGCGCTCGATGCCCAAGCCGAGTTCGAGCTGTTCGCCCGCCTCCGGTCGCTGGCCCGAGGGCGGACCGCGATCTACATCTCGCACCGGTTCTCGACCGTCCGCCAGGCCGATCGGATCCTGTTCCTCGAGCACGGCCGACTGATCGAGCAGGGCACGCATGGGGAGCTCATGGCGTTGAACGGCCGCTACGCCCACCTGTTCACGCTCCAGGCTGCGGCGTACACCGGTGAGCCGGCGGAGCTCGCCGATGAGGTTGCCGCCGTGGCCGGGCAGTGATCGGCCGGGGGCCCGGGGCGGCCTCCCGCGGCCGCGGGCGGCCTCGCGCGGTGACGGTCGCCCTCCGGGCGGGGCTGCTGGCGATCGTGGCCACGGTGCTGGCGGCGCTGCGCCGGCCGGTCGGCGAGTGGCTCATCGCCCGGACCGAACGGCGGCTCTGCCCGGTCGCGGTCCCGGGCCCGTACCGGCCGTCGCCGTGGGCGGCGGAGCTCCATCGCCGGCTCACGGTCGTCGACCTTCACGCCGACTCGCTGCTGTTCGGGCGAAACCTGCTCGTCCGCGGGTCGCGCGGTCATGTCGACCTGCCCCGCCTCGTCGAGGGCAATGTCGCGATCCAGGTCTTCGCGACGGCCACGAAGAGCCCGCGGCACCTGAACATCGAGCGGAACGACGATCGGTCGGACGACGTGACGTTCGTCGCGATGGCCGCGGGCTGGCCCGTCCGGACGTGGGGCAGCCTCCTCGCCCGGGCCGAGTACCACGCCGATCGGTTGCGCCGGTTCGCGGGGGATTCGGGCGGGGCGCTGACGATCATCGAACGCTCGGCCGACGTGGACGCCCTCCTCGCGCGCCGAGCCGCGGAGCCGACGCTCGTCGGGGGGATCCTCGCGATCGAGGGTGCCCATGCACTCGAGGACGACGTTGCCAACCTCGATCGGATCGTCGATGCCGGCTACCGGATCGTGGGTTTGGCCCATTTCTTCGACAACGCATTCGCCGGGTCGGCCCACGGCGTCGCCAAGCGCGGCCTCACGCCCGCCGGCCGCGACCTCGTCAGCGCGCTCGAGGCGCGCTCGATCGTGATCGATCTCGCCCACGCGTCGCCGGCCACGATCGCGGACGTCGCGGCCGAAGCCGGACGCCCACTGCTCGTCTCGCACACCGGCGTCCGGGCCGTCGCCGACAACACGCGCAACCTGACCGACGACCAGCTTCGAGCCGTCGCCGCGACGGGCGGCCTCATCGGGATCGGGTTCTGGCCGACGGCCGTCGGCGGCGACGATGCCGCCGCCATCGCCGGGGCGATCGTCCATGCCGTCAATGTCGTCGGCGTCGACCATATCGGTCTCGGATCGGACTTCGACGGCGCCGTCCCGACCCCGTTCGACGCGTCCGGCCTCCCCCTGCTGACCGAGGCCCTGATCGCTCGCGGCCTGGACGAAGCGGCGATCGCCGCGGTGATGGGTGGAAGCGCCGTCCGCTTCCTGCGCGCGAGCCTCCCCGCCTGAGGCTCGGCACGTCGGCGTTTGCTAGCATCATGGCCCCGCGCCCGTCCCTGCCACGGCCGGCCGCCGCACCGGAGACACGTTCCCGTGACCGATTCCCCCTCGACCGACCCGAACGCGGTCGCGCCCGCGGTCGCCAATCTCGACACGATCGTCTCGCTCAGCAAGCGGCGCGGCTTCGTCTATCCCTCGTCGGAGATCTACGGGGGGATCAACGCGGTCTGGGACTACGGTCCGCTCGGCGTCGAGCTCAAGAACAACGTCAAGCGAGCGTGGTGGCGGGCGATGGTCCAGGAACGGACCGACATTGTGGGACTCGACGCCGGGATCCTCATGCACCCCCAGGTCTGGGTGACGTCGGGCCACGTCGGCTCGTTCAGCGATCCGCTCGTCGAATGCGGCACGTGCCATCGCCGGTATCGGCTCGACGAGCTGCCCGGCGCCGAGGCGCTCACCGCCACCGACCTGACGGACCCGACCGTCATCGAGCGGTTCGGCCTCGTGTGCCCGAACGACGCGGGCCCGCTGTCGCCGCCCCGCCGGTTCAACCTCATGTTCCAGACGTACATGGGCCCGGTCCAGGATGACGCGTCGGTCGTCTACTTCCGGCCCGAGACCGCCCAGGGTTCGTACGTCAACTTCAAGAACGTCCAGGGGAGCTCGCGCAAGAAGCTGCCGTTCGGGATCGCCCAGATCGGCAAGTCGTTCCGCAACGAGATCAGCCCCGGCAACTTCGTCTTCCGGATGCGCGAGTTCGAGCAGATGGAGATGCAGTACTTCGTCCGGCCCGACGAGGC
>DASTEU010000327.1:0-2508 GCA_035709325.1 Candidatus Limnocylindrales bacterium
CAGATACGCAAGAAGGCGTCGGCGCTGGCCAACGAGCTTGAGGAGGCCGCGGCGCGAATGATTGTCCTTGGGGAAGCTGCGGAGATGTTCGGTCAGCCCACGGATCCGCTCCGTCAGGAGCGCGATCTGGACTTCCGGCGATCCGGTGTCGCCTTCCTTGGCGGCATACCCGGCGATGATCTCCTGCTTCTGTTCCCGCGCGAGCGGCACTCGGTCCTCCGACACGAATCGATTGACTTGAACCTTTCTTCTTAGCCCGGCGGATGGTAGCAGGCGCAGCGCCGATGCAGCAAACACCGACGCCGCGACCGAACGCAGAACGGGCCGCGCACGTTCAGCGCCCGGCCGCATCGGCGAACACGACCCGAACGGGTCCCGCCGGACGGACGCCGTCGAGCCGGAGGTCGCTCGGGGTGACCGTGGCGACCGCGAGCGGGCCGCCGTCGACGCGATCCGTTGCCGCTTCCACCGTCACCCGGTAGGTGCCCGGCGGCGGGAGGGCGACCGGCATCGGGAATTCCAGCCGCCCGTCGCCCGCGGGCCTGCCCGAGACGCCGTACGGCCGGCCGAGGAGCCGCTGGGCCGTCGCGAGGTCGCCGCTCGCGATCGCGGTCCGGATCTCGGAGCTGCGCACGTCGCGCCCGTCGAGCGCGAAGGGCGGCACGACGACGACGTCGAACCCGGTTCGGGCGCCCAGCACGGCGAGGGCCTCGGGCGTCCCCCGGCGCTCGTGGCCGAAGGCCGATTCGGGCGTCATGAGGAAGCCGGAAATCGCGGTTCGTGATGCGATCCCCTCGACGAAGGAGTCGTACTCCGTTCGCCGCAGCGCGTCGTCGAAGTGCTCGATCACGACGATCTCGACACCGGCCTCCGCGAGGCGGGCCAGGCGCTCGTCGGGGTCCATCAGGAGCGGCGGCGCATGGCCGGTCAGGAGCGCGTCCGGATGCGCGTCGAACGTGACGACGGCCGGCCGCGCACCGCGGGCCCGACCTTCGAAACGGAGATGCTCGAGCAGGTAGGCGTGGCCGCGGTGGAGCCCGTCGAAGACGCCGACGACGAGGAACAGCGGGCCGTGCTCCGGCCGCAGTCCCGCGCGACCGTGAATCTGCCTGGCTGCCATCAGCTCGCCGCGGCGTCGACGAGGACCTTGTCGGGCGCCAGCCGCTCGCCGCGCAGGATCGCGATCGCGACGAGACGGCCGCGCTCGTCGCGGACGCGGACGGGAGCCCCCTCCTCGGCCCGGAGCGCGGGTGCGCGAATGAACTGGCCGCGCGAGATGGCGAGGAGCTCTTCCTCCGTCACGGCGTGCTCGGCCATCTCCTCGAGGCCGGCGTCGACCGGCCGGAGCAACGCCGCGAGCGGGTCGGGACCGGCCGCCGCCGCGTCCCGGATCTCGTCGACCGCCAGGGCATCCTCGAGGCGGAACGGTCCGCTCGCGGTGCGGGTCAGCGCGCCGAGGTAGGCCGCGCTCCCAACGGCCGCCCCGAGGTCCCGGGCGAGCGCCCGGACGTATGTCCCCGCCGAACAGGCCACGTCGAGGACGGCGATCGGGCGCTCGGGATCACGGTCGTCCCAGTCGGTCAGCTCGATCCGGTCGATCGACACCTGCCGTTCGGCGAGTTGCGGCGTCTCGCCGGCGCGGGCCATCGCGTAGGCCCGCCGGCCGGCGAGCTTGATCGCGCTGTAGGCCGGCGGACGCTGCGAGATCGATCCGAGGAAGGACGGGATCGCGGCGAGGACCGCGGCGCGCGTCGGCGCCGGCCCGTCGGCGGGTGTGAGCTCGCCCTCGAGATCGTCGGTTGTCGACGACGCCCCGAAACAGACCGTCGCCCGATACGCTTTCCGGTCGCCGAGGTGGTACTCGACCATCCGCGTCGCCCGACCGAGGAAGAGCGGCAGCACGCCCGATGCGAATGGATCGAGCGTCCCGCCGTGACCGACCCGCTTCGTCGCGGCGAGCCGCCGGACGAGGCCGACGAGGTCATGGGACGTCGGGCCGGCCGGCTTGTCGACGACGAGGATTCCGTCCATTGCGGTGGGGAGGGATCAGCGGGCGAGCGCGGCCGCGAGGCGCTCGGCCTCGGCCAGGACGCGGGCCCGAGCCTCGGCGATCGGCGCGCCGATCGTGGCGCCGGCGGCCCGCGCATGACCGCCCCCTCCGAACGCCCCGGTCAGGACGGTCGCATCCACGCCGCCGGGCTTGGTCCGGACGCTGATCCGCGTGCCCTCGGGCGCCTCCTTGAAGAGAATCGCGACGTCGGCCGCCTCGGACTGGGCGAGCAGGTCGATGATCCCCTCCGAGTGGGCGGCGATCGAGCCGGTCGCCGAGAGGTCGGAATCGAGCAGCGTCGAGTGGACGATTCGCCCACCGACGGCCGTCTCGAGGCGATCGAGGACCCGGCCGAACAGGCGGAGCTGGCTATCGGGCTTCGTCCGGTAGAGCCGGCGCGAGATGTCGGAGAGCGGCGCGCCGGCTTCGACGAGGGCCGCCGAGACCGCGAGCGTGCG
>DASTEU010000328.1:0-2446 GCA_035709325.1 Candidatus Limnocylindrales bacterium
CGAGCGCACCGAGCGCACCGGGCACGCCCAGCGCGGCAAGCCCGGCACGGACCGGCTGAGGTCGCCCGAGCTTCCAAGTCCCGTGGCGTCCCGGGATTCGGCCCCCGCGCTTGGTGACATTCGGCCCGGGCAAAGGTGCGCATGGATGCATGGGTGGCCGATACCCCGTGGGCGACGATCGATCCGGGAATCCGCATCGGATGGGGTCGAATGCATCGGATCGTCGCCAGCGAGCAGCTCTCGCCGAACGTCACGAAGCTCGTCGTCGAGGCGCCGCGCATCGCCCTGATCCGCCGACCGGGGCAATTCGTCATCGTTCGGCGTGGCCCGGGCGCCGAGCGGATTCCGCTCACGATCGCCGACGCCGATCCGGACGAGGGGACGATCACCCTCGTCATCCAGAGCGTCGGCAAGTCCACCGGCGACCTCGTCGAGCTGTGCCCGGGCGAAGCCATCCAGGACGTCGCCGGGCCGCTCGGGCGAGCGACGGACCTGATCGAGACGGGGCACGCGGTGTGCGTCGGGGGCGGCGTCGGCACCGCGGTCGTCTTCCCGATCGGCCAGGAGCTCTGGCGGCGCGGCGTCGAGGTCACGACGATCGTGGGAGGACGGTCCCGCGAATGGGTGATCCTCGAGAAGGAGCTGAGCGCGTTCGGGCGGGTCGTCGCCTGCACCGACGACGGCTCGTACGGTCGGCACGGCTTCGTGACCGACGCGCTCCATGACGTCGTCGCCGAGGGCCCGATCGACGCGGTCTACGCGGTCGGGCCGGTGCCGATGATGCGGGCCGCCTCGGAGTTGACGCGGCCGTCCGGGATCCCGACCCTCGTCTCGCTCAACGCGATCATGGTCGACGGGACCGGGATGTGCGGCGGCTGCCGGGTCACCGTCGGCGGGGAGAGCCGCTACGCCTGCGTCGACGGTCCCGAGTTCGACGGCCACGAGGTCGATTTCGCCGGGTTGTCGGATCGGCTGACGACGTACCGCTCGTTCGAGCAGGAGGCGCTCGAGCGCCGCGAGGCCTGCCGGATCGGCGGCCGGACGGAGCCGCTTTCCGGGGCCGTGGTCGCCGCTGCCGCGTCCGCGTCGGCGGGAGCGGGAGCGGTCGTTGAAGCCGTCGAAGCGGCGGCGACCGCGCCGGCGGGAGCGGCCCGATGACCGAGACCAAGGTCCCGCTCACCCCGAAAGAGCGGATGCTCATCGAGCGGGTCGCGATGCCCGAGCAGGACGCGCTCGAGCGGGCGGCCAACTTCGGCGAGGTGAACCTCGGCCTCACCTGGCAGCTCGCCGTCCTCGAGGCCGAGCGCTGCCTCCAGTGCCCGAAGCCCTATTGCGTCGACGGCTGCCCGGTCCGGGTCAACATCCCGAAGTTCATCGGCCTCCTGCGCGACGGCAACCTGCCGGCGGCCGCCGAGTCCCTCATGGACGACAATGCCCTGCCATGCGTCACCGGACGGGTCTGCCCGCAGGAGTCGCAGTGCGAGGGCCGCTGCCTCCGCGGCAAGAAGGGCCGCTCGGTGGCGATCGGCTACCTCGAGCGGTACGTCGCCGACTGGGCCCGCGAACACGCGGGTGCGCTCCACCACGAGCGACCGGCGCGGACGGGCTCGACGGTCGCGGTCGTCGGCTCCGGGCCGGCCGGGCTCACCGCGGCTGGCGAGCTCGCCAAGCGGGGCCACGACGTGACGATCTTCGAGGCGTTCCACGCGCCGGGCGGCGTCCTGATCTACGGCATCCCGGAGTTCCGGCTGCCGAAGGACATCGTCCAGGCCGAGGTCGACCGCCTCGTGCGCGACGGGGTCAAGATCGAGGCGAACGCGATCATCGGCAAGACGTGGACGTTGCCCGAGCTGCGCGAGCAGTTCGACGCGGTCTTCCTCGCGGTCGGGGCCGGGCTGCCGGTCTTCATGAACGTGCCGGGCGAGAACCTCAAGGGCGTGTACTCCGCGAACGAGTACCTGACCCGGGTGAACCTCATGGGGGCCTGGACCGCAGACGCCGAGACGCCCGTCCTCCACGGCCGGGGCGTCGCGGTCGTCGGCGGTGGGAACGTCGCGATGGATTCGGTCCGGACCGCGCGGCGCCTGGGTGCATCCGACGCGATCGTCGTCTACCGGCGGGGCCGCGAGGAGTTGCCTGCCCGGGCCGAGGAGGTCCATCACGCCGAGCAGGAGGGCGTCCGCTTCGAGCTCCAGGTGGCCCCGATCGAGGTGGTCGGCGACGAGGCGGGCTGGGTCGCCGGCCTGCGGTGCGTGCGGATGGAGCTCGGCGAACCCGACGAATCGGGCCGCCGCCGGCCGCAGCCGATCCCGGACTCCGAGTTCGTCATCGACTGCGACATGGTCGTCGTTGCGATCGGCACGCGGAGCAACCCGCTTCTGACCGCGAGCGCGCCCGAGCTCAAGGTGAACGAGTGGGGCTACATCGAGACCGACGCCTACGGAGC
>DASTEU010000329.1:0-14448 GCA_035709325.1 Candidatus Limnocylindrales bacterium
TCGACGAAGGGTAGCGCGTCGGATCAGGCCTCGAGGACGCCGAGCAACTGGCCGCGTGCGACCTGGTCGCCGGGATGGACGTGCAGCTCCGCGAGCCTGTCCGCCGGCGCCAGCCGCGGAGCGGTCCTGGAGGCGCTCGCCCGGCGTGGAGGGCCTGGCCCCCGCCTCGGCTGCCGCGCCCGAGGCGCGATCGTCGCGGTCGCCCCGCCGCCGGCCGTCCTTCTTGCGCTCCTTGTCGTGTTTGGCCATCGGTCCTCCTCGTCGAAGGGTAACGCGTCCTCGGTCAGGCCTCGAGGACGGCGAGCAGCTGACCCCGCGCGACCTGGTCGCCGGGACCGACGAGCAGCTCGACGAGCCGGGCGTCGATCGGGCTCGCGACCGCATGCTCCATCTTCATGGCCTCGAGGGTGACGATCGGGGCGCCGGCCTCGAGTCGGTCGCCCACCGCGGCGTGGAGGGCGACGACCGAACCGGGCATCGGAGCGACGATTTCGGCGGCGCCGCTGACGTGGCCGTGGGCGGCCGCGGCTCGGGCCGCGGCGTCGACGTCCGGTGGCGGCGCCCGGCGCAACTCGACCGATCGGCCGTCGACGTCGACGTGGACCGATTCGCCGCGGTGTCCGATCGCGAAGGCCGGCCGGTCCGTGTCCGCTGCGTGGCCCGCCGCCGCAACGGTCCGGACCGCTTCGCCTGCCGAGACTCGGACGACCGGATCGGCATTGAGTCGCCAGCCCCCGCCGAGGACCGCAGCCGCGATCCGCCAGACCTCGTCGGGCGGCTCGTCCGGCGCGGGCCGGGCGTCTGGCGGCCAGATCCGTTCGAGCGTGTCGATCCGCGCTTCGCCGTCGCGGACGGCGGGCTGGCGGACCAGCCAACGCAGGAACCGGAGGTTCGTCGTGAGACCGAGGACGAGCGTATCGTCGAGAGCTGCGGCCAGCCGGTCGAGCGCCTCTTCCCGATCGCCCCCGTGGGCGACGATCTTCGCGAGCAGCGGATCGAAGCGGCCGCCGACGACCGTCCCGACCTCCACGCCGGCGTCGACCCGGACGCCCTGGCCGGTCGGCCAGCGGAGCGCCTCGACCGTCCCGGTCGCCGGCAGGAACCCCGTCTCCGCGTCCTCGGCATAGAGCCGGACCTCGAACGCGTGGCCGCGAAGTCGGACGTCGGCCTGCCCGAACCTAAGCGGTTCGCCGGCGGCGATCCGGAGCTGGTCGGCGACGAGGTCCCGGCCGGTCACGAGTTCCGTCACGGGGTGCTCGACCTGGAGCCGGGTATTCATCTCGAGGAAGTGGATCTCGCCCGCGTCGTCGAGAAGGAACTCGCACGTTCCGGCGCTCCGGTAGCCGACGGCACCGGCGAGGGCAAGGGCGGCGTCCGCCAGCCGGCGCCGAGTCGAGGGGTCCACGCCCGGCGACGGCGTCTCCTCTAGGACCTTCTGGTTGCGTCGCTGGATCGAGCAGTCCCGTTCGCCGAGATGGACGCCCGCGCCGTGCCCGTCGAACAGGACCTGGACCTCGACGTGGCGGGGGCCCTCGACGAGCCGCTCGAGGATCAGCCGCTCGTCGCCGAACGCCGCGGCGGCCTCCCGCCGGGCGGCCGCCAGCGCGTCCGTGAGGCGACCGGGCTCGCGGACCACGCGCATCCCCTTCCCGCCGCCCCCCGCCGCGGGCTTCACCAGCAGCGGCAGGCCGATACGACGGGCGGCCCGGGCCAGCGCCGCGTCCGACTGGTCGGCGCCGTCGTAGCCGGGCACGATCGGGATCCCGAGGCTCGCCGCAAGGCGGCGGGCGGCCGCCTTGTCGCCCATCGTCCGGATCGCCGCAGGCGGCGGCCCGACCCAGCGGATGCCGGCCGCCTCGACTGCCTCCGCGAACGCCGCGTTCTCGGCGAGGAAGCCGAACCCCGGGTGGAGCGCGTCGGCCTGGGCTGCGAGGGCCGCGGCAACGACGGCGTCGATCGAGAGCAGGTCGAGCGCAGCGGGACCGTCGGTCTGAGGGACGATGGCGACGATCCCCAGCCGCTGCGCGGTGCGCCCGATCCGGGCGGCGATCTCGCCCCGATTCGCGATGAACAGCCGGCGGATCGGCGCCGTGCCCCGAGCGGGCTCACCGGTTTGCGCAACGAACGCGTCAACAGCGTCAAGTGCGACACGCCATCTCCCACCGACGCGCCGTGCCGGCAGTCGTCCGGTGGCGATCCAGCGCTGAACGGACCGCGTCGTCGCTCCGACCCGTTCGGCTGCCGCGCGTGGGGAAAGCTCTTCGGTCATCCGTGGCGCGATTGTCGCATAGCGGGCCAGACGGTCATGCCCGGCCGTCGGGGTCGACCTCGATGAAGTCGACCAGCGCGCGTCACAGCCTGGGCACGCGCACCTTCATTGACCACACCGGTCATGACGACACATTCGAGCGTGAAGGACCACGAGTTCGGGTCTCGAAGCGTCGACTCGCGGATCGTTCACGCTCAGCTGTGAGGAAATGAGCAGCCTGATCAATCGGGGCGGTGCCGGGCGCGAGCACGAAGCCTTCGACGGTCACGACGATCCAGTCGTGGTCCATGTCGGGCGGCGGATCGCGGGGGCGGATCGTGCCGAGATCAGGCGGCGATCCGCCGCAGGCGGCGACGACCATGACGACGGCCGCGACGAGCGTCCGCACGCAAGTTCAGTCCGGCTCTTCGGGCTGCCAGGCCGGTCGGCGCTTCTCGACGAACGCGCGGAACCCTTCCTGGGCCTCCGCGCTCACGCGCTGGCGGGCGATGACCCGCGCGGTGTGCCACTTCGACGACCCGTGGCCGAGGCCGCGGACCTCGCGAACGATCGCCTTGGCGGCCCGCGCGGCGGTCGGCCCGGCGGCGAGCAGGTCGTCGATCGCGGCGTTCACCGCGCGATCGAGGCCCTCATCGTCCTCGACGATCTCGTGGACCAGGCCGATCCGCTGGGCCCGGACGGCGTCGAAGCGACGGCCGCCGGGGAAGAGGGCCCGGGCGTTCGTCTCCCCGATCTTGGCAATGACGAACGGCGAGATCATCGCCGGCAGGATCCCGAGGCGGGTCTCGGTGAAGCCGAACTTCGCCCCGGCTTCCGCGATCACGAGATCGGCGACGGCGCAGAGGCCCATCCCGCCGCCGAGGGCAGCGCCGTGGACGCGGGCGATGACCGGCACGGGGCACGTGTCGATCGTCTCGAACATCTCGGCCGCGGCCATCGCGTCCTGCTCGTTGGCCTCGACGTCGAGGGCCATCGCCGCCCGCATCCACGAGACGTCGGCGCCGGCGCAGAACGCGGGCCCGTCACCGGCGAGGACGACCGCTCGCAGCTCCGTGGGGCGCTCGCGCTGGAAGCCGGCGAACGTGGTCCGAAGCTCGGCGATCAGGGAGCCGTTGAGCGCGTTGCGGACGTCCGGCCGGGCCATCGTGACCCGGGCGACGACATCGTCGGGTCCCGTCCGCTCCACGTGCAGCAGGTCGCTCACCCGCGCATCGTAGCCGCCGTCGCTCGCGCCCGGACCGCCGTCGTCTGCCGAGCCGCGCCAGCGTCCGGGACGGCGACCGACTGGCGAGCCATGCCGCGGCCGGCGCCTCCCCGGCGCTCCGGTCATGCGCCCGGATCGAACCGGTAGAGCGCCTCCTCGGCGAGCGGCTCGAAGCCCATCGCGAGCAGGTTGGCGGCCGACCGGCTTCCGACGAGCGCCCCGGCCGAGATGAGCAGACAGCCGCGATCCACCGCGATTGCCGTCCGCCGCGCGATCATCGCCCGCTGGAGCCCGAGGCCGCGCGCCGCCGGCAGGACGGCCGCATGGAGAAGGCGACCGACGCGCCGCCGGGTGAACAGGGCCGAAACCGCGACGATCGAGCCATGGGCCTCGACGGCGATGTGGTGCCACCCGGCGGCGCCGACGAGCGGCGGCATCGACGCCAGCCAGGCGTCGCGATCGCGGCCGTCGATCGAGGAGCCCTCGACGAGGGTATGCGCCCAGTGATCCGCTTCGGCGGGTCCGATCTCGCGCATCGTGAACTCCGGCGGGAGCGGGGTATCGGCGATCTCCCGGGGGACCGTCGCCAAGGACACGAGTCGGCTCTCGGCGACGGCTCCGGGCCACGGCGGCCGCTCGGCCACGATCCGGCCGACCGTGCCGTGCGTCCGGAAGAAGTCGAGCATTCGTTCGATCAGGTTCGGCACGATTCGATGTCCGATGACCCGGTTGAACTGCGAGCCGGGCAGCTCGGGCGAGGCGACCATCGCGAGGTCGCCGTCGTCGACGACGCGGACGTCGAACCCGGCCGCAGCGGCGGCATTCCAGCGGGCCAACTCGGCCGCCCGCACGACAGAATCGATCTTCTCGAGATCGAGGTGCCGCCGCGCCATGGAGTCCGCGGCCGCCGGCAGGACGCGGATCGGGTCGCCCGTGCGGACCTCGCCCGCAACGAGCGTCCGGGCATACATCCGGCTGTCCGCCGGGTGGGTCAGGATCGAGATCCGGCCCGACTTGCCGCCGCGGAACGAGCCGCCGATGAGGTTGCACGGGTTCGCCGGGCCCGAGACCTCGAGGACGAGCGTCTCCCCGATCGCGAGCCGAGTCCCGACCGGCAGGGCCGCCAGCTCGATGCCGGTCGTCGTCAGGTTCTCGCCGGTCGAGCCCGGATGGATCGGGTGGCCGTCCGCCTGGACGCGCTCGATCGCCTCGATCCCGAGGAGGGCGACCGCGCGATGCGGCCCGCCATGGACGGTGTCGTGTCGCTGGCGATCGCCTGCGACGCCGAACTCGCCGACCCAGGCGCGATCGACGGGCTGTTTCGGCACGCCGCCGGGCGAGACGTTGACCTGGAGCACGCGGCCGTTCATGGCCGCGGATGCTACCGGACGACGAACGCCGCCGATCGTCCGGATCAGGCGCCGGGCGGCTGGGCCTGCGGGCCTGCCGGCGGCTCGGGCGCGGCGGCCGCGTTGGGTGTTCCGAGCGCTTCGAAGTCGGTCGGCGAGATCACCGGTCCGGCATTTCGGAACTGACGCAGCTTGCCGGCCGCAAAGAGCACGCCGCCGACCACCATCGCGCTCAAGCCGACCGGCTGCTGCATCGAGCCGAGCCAGGCCGTGATCAGGAACTCGTAGTCGAAGAGCGGCGGCAGGAAGGCCATCGCCCCGAGGACGAGGAGGATCTGGCCGCCGCTGGAGATCGGATCGTCGTTCTTCATGAGGTCCTTGCCACGGGAGTGGTGCCGAGCGCCGGTGGTCGACGACCACCGGCGCGGTTGCGGGGCGGTTGGGCCCGCCCCGATCTCAGCCGTCGGTCGGGTTCGTCGGTGCGGGCGCGGCGGCGGTCCGCCGGCGCTGCAGGGCGAGGGCGATGAGGGCAGCCCCGACGGCGGCCACGACGACTCCGGCGAAGGGCTGGTACGGATCCACGATCGTCATGATCTGGAACTGGATGTCCAACATCGGGAGCAGGAGCGACCCGATGCCGAGCACGAGGAGCAGCACACCGAGACTGACCATGACCTCTCCTTCCCTCCGGCGGCGTGGTGGACGCCGCTCGCCGGCAGCATAACGAGGCTGTCGAGCCGCGCCAGCGGGCCCGGCGATCCGCGGTGCCTCCGATCACCGCACCGGACCGGTCCGCTCACATCCGGAACACGCCGAACCGCGTCTCGGGTATCGGCGCGTGGAGGGCGGCCTCGATGCCGAGGGCGAGCACCCGGCGTGTGTCGAGCGGATCGATGACGCCGTCGTCCCAAAGCCGGGCCGTCGCGAAGTAGGGATTGCCTTCGCGTTCGTACGTCTCGAGGATCGGCGTTTCGAACGCGTCGCGCTCCTCGTCGGAGGCGAACTCCCCGCCGACCGTCGAGAGGACGCGGGCCGCCTGCTGGCCGCCCATGACGCTGATCCGGGCATTCGGCCAGGTCCACAGGAAGCGAGGCCCGTATGCTCGGCCCGCCATGGCGTAGTTGCCGGCCCCGAAGCTGCCGCCGACGATCACCGTGAACTTGGGGACCTCGGCACAGGCGACCGCGGTCACCATCTTCGCCCCGTCCTTGGCGATCCCGCCGGCCTCGTACTCGCGACCGACCATGAAGCCGGTGATGTTCTGGAGGAACACGAGCGGGATCCTCCGCTGGGCGCAGAGCTCGATGAAGTGGGCGCCTTTGAGGGCCGAGGCACTGAACAGGATTCCGTCGTTCGCGACGATCCCCACGGGATAGCCCTCGACGTGGGCGAAGCCGGTGACGAGCGTCTCGCCGTACCGCGGCTTGAAGTCGTGGAAACGGCTGCCGTCGACGAGCCTCGCGATGATCTCCCGGACCTCGACCGGCCGGCGCGGATCGGCCGAGACCGCGGCGTAGAGGTCCGCCGGGTCGACCGCCGGCGGCTCGGGTGCCGTCCGGTCCCACGGCGGCGGCGGCGGGCGGCGGTTGAGGTGGCGGACGATCGAGCGGCCGAGCGCGATCGCGTGCTCGTCATCGAGCGCCAGGTGGTCGGCCACGCCCGAGACCGCCGTGTGGACGTCGCCGCCGCCGAGCTCCTCGGCGCTGACCTCCTCGCCGGTCGCGGCCTTCACGAGCGGTGGGCCGCCGAGGAAGATCGTGCCGATTCCCCTGACGATCACGGTCTCGTCGCTCATCGCCGGGACGTACGCGCCGCCCGCGGTCGAGGAACCCATGACGAGCGCGATCTGGGGGATCCCGGCCGCCGACATCCGGGCCTGGTTGTAGAAGATCCGCCCGAAGTGGTCGCGGTCCGGGAAGACGTCGGCCTGCAACGGCAGGAACGCTCCACCGCTGTCGACGAGGTAGATGCACGGCAGGCGATTCTCGAGGGCGACCTCCTGGGCCCGGAGGTGCTTCTTCACGGTCATCGGGTAGTAGGTGCCGCCCTTGACGGTTGCGTCGTTGGCGACGATGGCGACCGTCGTTCCCTCGACGCGGCCGATCCCGGTGACGATCCCGGCGCCCGGCGCCTCGTCGTCGTAGAGCCCGTTCGCCGCGAGCGGGCTCAGCTCGAGGAACGGCGTCCCCGGGTCGAGCAGCAGGTCGATCCGCTCGCGGACAGGCAACTTGCCCCGCTCCCGATGGCGGGCGATCGAGCGGTCGTCGCCTCCTGCGCCGCGCCCCGCGAGCCGCGCCTGCCGTTCGCGGAGCTCGGCCACGAGGGCGGCCATCGCATCGTGGTTCGCGCGAGCCTCGGGGCTGGCGGGATCGAGCCGGCTCCGGAGGACGGGCATGGCGCCGATGATAGGGCCGCGTCAACCGCCGGGCCCGAGGGATCGCGACCTCCGGTCCTCCCGCCGGAACCGGCGAAGCGGGTCCAGCGTCGTCGGGCCATGCGCTTGCGCCGACCGGGAGCTCTTGCCGTCGTCCTTCTCGCAGCGCTTGCCGTCGCTGGCTGCGGCTGGGAGTTCTGCGGAGTCAAGGCGCCGCCGCTCGGCGGCCCTCTCCTCACAGCCGAGACGCGCGGCGGCGAGTGCCAGGCCGGAGCCTGCGGCCGGACGACGGTGATCGAGCGCGACGGACGCGTCCATACGACCGCGCCGGCCCCGGCCGATCTCGGAACGGTCCCGGCACCGGCGCTCGAGGCCCTCCGGATCGAGATCGATCAGGCGGATTTCACCGCGATCGCCGCCCGCCCGTTCACTGGCGAGTGCCCGACCGCGTACGACGGCCAGGAAACGGTCTATACGTTCGGAACGGCGACCGGCCCCGTTCGGCTCGCTTCGTGCGAGGTCTCGATCGACCAGGACGATCCGCTGTTCGTCGCCGCCCACGCGGCGATCGGCTCCGTCGCCCCCTGAAGTCGGCTCAGCCGGCGACCGGGACGAGGGCCGCCCCGATGGCGACGACCGCCAGGACAATTGCGACGTGGAGGACGCCGAGCGACGACGCGTCGATCGGGCGCTCGCGGACGATCCGTCCGAGTGAGGCGCGGACGGCGATCCCCCAGAGCAGGCCGGCGGGCAGCGTGATCGGCAGAACGAGCGCGCTGTACGGCAGTCCGATGACGGCGATGAGCAGGGCGTCCGTCGCGTCCGACCGCGTTCCGCCGACAGAATCTCCTCCGGCCAGGGCGATGATCAGGCTCAGGTAGGCGATCGCGACGGCGCCCAGCGGCGCCGCCAGCGTGCCCATCGCCAGCCCGCGCGCCGCGGCCGATCGCCAGGAGCCCGCCGCCGCCTCGGGTGCCAGCCACCATCCCAGCAGGCCGACGAGCGGGGCACCGACGAGGCCGATCTCGCCGAGGCCCAGCGGCAGGAACGCGATGCCGAACGCGATCGCCACGGCGATCAGCAGGCCGACGAATCGGACGTTCATCACGCCCGAGCCGGGCGGAGGGACAACACGATGCCGATCGCCACGAGGATGCCTGCGAGGATCGCCCAGCCGGTCAGATCGGGTCCGACGCACTCCTGTCCCAGCTGCGCGTCGAACTCCCGGCAGGCGAGCGCCGCCCGACCGATCAGGATCAGCCAGAAGCCGGGAGCGCCGACCAGCAGGCCGCCGACGGCCGCCAGCGGCGCTCGGCTGCGGAGAACCGGGAGGAGAAAGATCGCGACCAGCAATCCGGCGAGAACGGGCAGGACGCCGAGCAGTATCCCGACGAACCCGCCGAGACCGAAGCCGGCGATCCAGTTCGAGGTCCGGTCGCTGAAGCGCATCGCGGGCGGCGCCTCCGTGCTACTCTGACATAGCAAGTTATGAACCAAGAACTCGCTACTGTCAAGTCGCACGTTCAGCCCGCCGGCTCGCCGGCCGAGAAGCTCCGCCTCCAGTTCGCCGAGGCCTGGGGCGAGATGAGCGCGGCCTGGGGGGTGGCCCCGGCGATCGGGCGCGTCCACGCGTACCTGATGGTCCGTGGCGCTCCGCTGACCGAGCGCGAGGTCCGCGAGGCGCTGGGCCTCTCCCACCGGGCCGCAAGCCTCGCCCTCGCCGATGCCGAGACGTGGGGGATCGTCGAGCGCGTCTCCGAGCCGCGGCGGGTCGGCCGGCGCGGTCCGGCCGGCACGGCCTACGTCGCGGTCGGCGACCACTGGCAGTGGTTCACGAGCGTCATCGCCCAGCGCAAGGTCCGCGAGGGCGACCCGATCGTCGAGGTCATCGAGCGCACGACCGCAGCCGCGGCCCAGGCCGCGGGGCGCTCACCCGGTGATACCGAGATCGCGGAGCTGCGCGACTGGCTCGTCGGGTTCTCCGACTTCGTCCGCCTGTTCGACCGGACGGTCGGACTCATCACGAAGCTCGAACCGCGTGAGCTCGAGCGAGGAATGCGCCTGCTCGGCGAGGTCTCCGACGAGACGGTCCTGCGGCTCGTCCATCTGCTCGGGGGCCTGCCTGACGACGACGTGATCGACCTGATCGAGGCGCTCAGCCGCCTCTCGCCGGGCGCGGCGCGGCGCGCGACGAAACTCATGTCGGGCGTCGTCCGGACCGTCGCCCGCTAGGCAGCCACCCGGCCCGGATCGGCTGCATGTGGACGCATTTCCGCCCGGCCTGCATCGGGCTTCGGGGTCGGCGTGCGATAATCCGGGCGCGCGAGGCGCCCGACCGGCTCGAACGGGCGAGGACCTCGGGGCCAGCCTGGGACGGCCAGCCACGCGCACAGTCCGGAGTCACTGCCACACATGACCGTCGAAACCTCGACCTGGGCAACCAAGAAGGGGCTCGCCCAGATGCTCAAGGGCGGCGTCATCATGGACGTCGTCACCCCAGAACACGCCAGGATCGCCGAGGATGCCGGCGCGGTCGCCGTCATGGCCCTCGAGCGCGTCCCGGCCGATATCCGCGCGGCCGGGGGGGTCGCCAGGATGAGCGACCCGGCGATGATCGAAGGGATCATGGACGCGGTGTCGATCCCGGTCATGGCCAAGGCCCGGATCGGCCACTTCGTCGAGGCCCAGGTGCTCGAGTCGCTCGGCGTCGACTACATCGACGAGTCGGAGGTCCTGACGCCGGCCGACGAGACGAACCACATCGACAAGCACGCCTTCAAGGTGCCGTTCGTCTGCGGCTGCCGCAATCTCGGCGAGGCGCTCCGCCGCATCAACGAAGGCGCGGCGATGATGCGGACGAAGGGCGAGGCCGGGACCGGCAACATCGTCGAAGCGGTCCGCCAGCTGCGCGACGTGCTCGGCGGCATCCGCCGCCTCCAGTCGATGCGCGAGGACGAGTTGTTCGTCGCGGCCAAGGAGCTCGGCGCGCCATACGAGCTCGTCCGCCAGGTCGCGACCGATGGGTCCCTGCCGGTCGTCAACTTCGTGGCCGGCGGCATCTCGACCCCGGCCGACGCGGCCCTCGTCATGCAGCTCGGTGCCGAGGGCGTCTTCGTCGGATCGGGCATCTTCAAGAGCGAGGATCCGGCCCGGATGGCGAATGCGATCGTCCAGGCCACGACCCACTTCGACAACCCGTCGATCATCGCCGAGGTCAGCAAGGGCCTCGGTGCGCCGATGCGCGGGATCTCGATGGAAGCGATCCCGGACGAGGAACGCCTGGCGGTCCGGGGCTGGTAGGGTCGCCCGCACGGGCCCGCGACCGCAGGCGCACACCATGAAGATCGGCGTCCCTGCGTCCTCGGGATGGCCTCGCGGAGCTCGGCCTCCGACCTCGGAGAGCGGGTGCCGGTTGACCGCCGAGGTTGCCGACTCATGAGGATCGGTGTCCTCGCACTCCAGGGGGCCTTCAGGGAGCACCTTCAGACGCTGGCGGCCATCGGCGTCGAGGGCGTGGCGGTGCGCCTGCCGGCCGATCTCGAGGGCGTCGCGGGGCTGATCCTGCCGGGGGGCGAAAGCACGACGATGCGTCGCCTGATCGAGCGCTGGCAGCTGCGCGAGCCGCTCCTCGCCGTCGCCCACAGCGGCGCCCCGGTGTTCGGGACGTGCGCCGGGATGATTGTCCTCGCCCGGGAGATTGCCGGCGGCGAGCCGCCGATCCTGCCGATCCTCGACATCACCGTCGAGCGCAACGCGTTCGGCCGCCAGCTCGATTCGTTCGAGGCCGACCTCGCGGTGCCGGTCCTTGGCGACCAGCCGGTCCACGGTGTCTTCATCCGGGCTCCGATCGTCGACCGGACCGGCCCGGACGTCGACATCCTGGCCCGCCTCGAGGACGGCCGGATCGTCGCGGTCCGCGAGCGGAACGTCATCGCCACCGCCTTCCACCCCGAGCTCGCCGGCGAGACGCGATTCCACCGGCTCGTCGCGACGATGGCCGCCGAGCACGACGACCCTGGTGAGGGTTCGGGACGCCGCCGCCACCCGACCCGCCGCTCGAGGACCGCCCCGTGACCGAGACCCGGTCCCGCCCGTCGGGCAAGGTCCGGCTGGCCCGGCTCACCGACCTCGCCGCCCTCGGCGAGCTGTCGCGGCTGTGCCAGACCGCCGACGCCGCGACCCGCTCGCTCGGCCTGCCGGTCAGCGGCCCGCCGATCGGCGTGTTCAGCCTGTTCCGCCTGCCGCTCGGCGCCTTCCGGCCGCACGACCTGATGTTCGTGTACGAGGTCGAGGGCCGCCTGGCGGGGCTGATCCGGGCAGAGCGCGAGTCGTTCCGCGACGAGTGGACGATCGTCGAACTCGACGGCATCGGCACGTCCGATGCCGGCGACATCCGCTTTCGCCTCGTCCAGCAGCTCGTCCGCGAGTCGGCGAAGCGCGGCGTGATCCGGCTCCACGTCGCCTGTGCCGACAAGGACGGCAACGTCGAGCTCTTCATGCAGGCCGGCTTCGCCCGCTACGGCGAGGAACGCGTCCTCTACCGCCCGCCCGAACCGGCCCTCCCCAAGCCCTGGCCCGAGAGCCGGGCCGCCGAGCAGCGGATCCGGCCGGCCGTGGCCCTCGACGCGTTGCCGCTGCTCCGCCTCTACGCGGCGTCGACCCCGCAGCCGGTCCAGCGCCTCGAGGCGATCCGCCTCGCCGACTGGGAGCGCCAGGGCGGCAACTGGCGAGTCCCCCGCTCCAGCCTCGCCCCGATCCTCCGGTTCGCCGACGTGGAGGGGTTCGTGCAGGCCTCGCCCGACGGCGGTCGCGACGGAACCCAGCTCGACGCGTTCGTCCAGATCGGGGTCGCCAAGGAGGACCAGCCGCACTACCTCAAGATCGTCGCTCGACCCGGCGCCGACGCGACGGAGCTCATCGAGTTCGCGCTCGGCGTCATCGCCGCCCGGACGGCGCGCGGCTCAGGCCATCGCCACGATCAGGGGGTGCTCGCCCCGGTCCGGACGTACGAGTCGCCGATCGACAATCAGCTCGAAGCCGCCGGGTTCGATACGATCGCAACCGTCACGCTGCTGATGAAGGAAACCCTCGTTCGCGTCGCCGAACCGGCCCTCGTGCCGGCGGGCGTTCGGTGAGCCGGGTCAAGGAGGCCAGCGTGGGATCTGCCGACCGGCGCCGGGAATCGATCGACGATCTCGATGCCCTGCTCGAGTCGCTCCCGCCGGAAATCGTCGCCGCCGTCCACGCTCTGCCCGATCGGGAGGAGCTGATCGAGGTCGTCCTCGACCTGGGGCGCCGGCCCGAGGCCCGCTTCCCGGACGCCGAGGTGATGCTGCTCGAGCGGGAGATCGGCGAGGCCGACATCGCCTACGTCGTCGATCACATCGGGACGTTCGGCGACGACAACCGGGCCGGAATCGAGCGGACCCTCCACCGGATCAGCGCGATCCGCAACCGGACCGGCAAGATCGTCGGGCTGACCTGCCGGATCGGCCGCGCCGTGTACGGCACGATCGAGATCATCGGCGACTTCGTCGAGAGCGGGAAGTCGATCCTCATCATGGGCCGCCCGGGCATCGGCAAGACGACGATGCTGCGCGAGGCCGCCCGCGTTCTCGCCGACGACCTCGGCAAGCGGGTCGTCGTCGTCGACACGAGCAACGAGATCGCCGGCGACGGCGACATTCCGCACCCGGCGATCGGCAAGGCCCGCCGGATGCAGGTCCGCACGCCGTCGATGCAGCACGAGGTGATGATCGAGGCGGTCGAGAACCACATGCCCCAGGTCATCGTCATCGACGAGATCGGCACCGAGCTCGAGGCCCAGGCGGCCCGGACGATCGCCGAGCGCGGCGTCCAGCTCATCGGGACGGCTCACGGCAACAACCTCGACAACCTCATGCTGAACCCGACGCTCTCGGACCTGATCGGCGGGATCCAGAGCGTGACGCTCGGCGACGAGGAGGCGCGTCGGCGGCGGACCCAGAAGAGCGTCCTCGAGCGAAAGGCGCCGCCGACGTTCGACGTCATCATCGAGATCCAGGACCGCGAGCGGGTGACGGTTCACGCCGACGTCGCCGAGACGGTGGACTCGCTGCTGCGTGGCGACCAGGTCGCGCCGGAGCTGCGCTGGCGGGACGAGGAGGGCGTCCATCGCTCGCAGGCGCGGCCGCGGCCCTCGCCCCGCGAGCAGATCGGCGCCGAGCGCTTCGCTGGCCTCGTCGGATCCGGGCAGCCGTGGCGGATGGAGCCCGGCTGGCGCGGCGACAGTGGCCGCGGTGGCTACCGCGAGGCCGACCGGTCGTTCCGGACCGGCTACCGGCCCGGCGCGAGCGGCGGCTGGCGCCAGACCCGTGGTGGGTCGGGCCGCGAGGGCCCGTCCCGCGGGCCCGTCTCGGAGGATGGCGCATCGGGCACGATGCCCGGTGAACGGTTCGCGATCCCGCCCGGCGGCATCCGCGGCGCGCCCCGAGGCAGCGCCCGCGTCGAGGACGCTCCGTTCGTCGCGGGCGAGATCGCCGATCGGGGTCCGGTGGAGCGCGGCGGTCAGGCCGTCCTCGACACGCCGGCCCGGGAGGCACGCGAGCTCGAGCGCCAGCGGTCCTGGCGCGAGGAGGCGGCAAAGGCGCTGACCGCCCTCAAGGCCGACGAGGGGACCGGCCCGGTCAACGCCGACGACCTCGAGGAGGACGACGATCTCGACCACGCTCCGCTCGGCATCGAGGAGGGCGAACGCGGCGAGGCGGTCCTGACCCCCGGCGGGGCGCCGCTGCCGACGCTCCGGATCCTGCCCCAGGGCATCAGCCGCAAGCGCCTCGAGCAGGCGATCCGCGACCTCCAGTTGCCGGTCCAGATCGCCCGCGAGGTCGACGAGGCCGACGTCGTCATGACCCTCAAGAACGAGTACAAGCAGAAGACGCCGATGCTCCGCGAGGCCGAGGAACGGGCCCTCCCGATCTACGTCCTCAAGGCCAACACCGTGCCCCAGATGCAGTCCAGCCTCACCTCGATCTTCTCGCTTGAGATCGACCCCCGCGAGGCGGCGCTCCGCGAGACTGAGGAGGCGATCGGGATGGTCCTGAACAACTCGGAGCCGATCGAGCTGTCGCCACAGAACGCCTACATCCGGCGCCTCCAGCACCAGATGGCCGAGCGGGCGAACATCGTGTCCCGCTCGCGCGGCCGGGAGCCGTTCCGGCGGGTCCGGCTCTACCCGGACGCGGCGCGGAGCGGCTGGCGGTGATGGCGTCAC
>DASTEU010000330.1:0-10517 GCA_035709325.1 Candidatus Limnocylindrales bacterium
GGCTACTACGCCGGCGAGACACGCATTACGCCGGCCGGCAGAAGTGCCCTGCTGGCGCTCCGATCGATGGCCGAGCCCGGCGACGTGGCGATCACCAATGCCGTGACCTTCGGGACGCTGGAGTTCTTCAGCGGCGTCGAGGCGCCGTTCGAGGGCCGCCAGCCACTCATCGAGGATCCCCGCCTGCTCGATCACGTGAACGACCACCTGATCGCGCTGAACCGCTACCTCGCGAGCCCGTTCAACGGCAACGCGGTGACGACGATCGAGGCCCTCGGAGCGCGATGGCTGGTCATCGTCGACGAGGCCGGAACGCTGGGTGCCGACGACCTTTTCGGGGGCTCGATCGCCCGTTTCAGCGACGACCGATCGGTCCGGCTCGCCTGGCAGGCCGACGGCGTGGCAATCTTCGAATCGACTCGCCCGACCACGACCGCGGCCGCCGTGCAGCCGGCCCAGCCCCGGCCGTTGCGGCTGGCAGCGGCGCTCGCCGGCCTGGCCGTGGTGGTTATCGCCGCGGTTCTCGTCGCCGAGCCGGTTCACGGCCGCCGGCTTGTCGCGAGGGCTCGCGCCCTCAGGGCAGGAAGCCGGGCGTGGACCGGGCGCTAGACTGGGTCCGTGGTGAGCGAGCTGCGGGTCATCGGGATCATCGTCGCGATCGCGGTCCTCGGACTGGTCGTCGTCCTCAGCCGCCGCGATGCGAGCCGGGCGATCGTCATGCCCCTGCTGCTCGTCGGCATCGGGCTTCTCGCGATCTCGGTCGCGCCTGATCTCGTCCGCCCGATCCAGGACTTCATCGGGCTCGGAGACCAGCCGGTCGGGCGGATCCTGACGGTGCTCGTGTTCTCGACGATGGGCGCCTACCTCCTGATCTTCCTCGTCTTCGCCAAGGCCGAGCGCCAGACGCAGCGGATCCGTCGCCTCATCAGGGCGTTGTCGGCAGCCCAGATCGAGCAGGAGCAGCTCGGCGACCACGCCGGCGGCGTCCTCGTCATCATTCCCGCCTACAACGAGGCGGAGTCCCTGCCGGGCGTCCTGGCCGAAGTGCCGAAGGAGGTCGCCGGTCGGCTGACGCGAGTCCTCGTCGTCGACGACGCGTCACGGGACGGCACACGACGTACGGCGATCGAACACGGTGCCCACGTCGTCAGTCACCCCGTGAACGGCGGTCAGGGCTCGGCGCTCCAGACCGGCTACCTCATCGCCGAACGGCTCGGCGTCGAGGTCGTCGTCACGCTCGACGCCGACGGCCAGCATGTCCCGGCCGAGATGGAACGCCTCGTGGCGCCGATCGTCGCAGACGAGGCGGATTTCGTCGTCGGCTCGCGGCGGGCAGGAACCTACGAGCGCGAGACCGGTGCGGACTCGATGGCCCGCAACGTGGGCATCGGGGTCTTCACCCGGCTCATCAACGTCCTCGGCGGCACGCACGTCACCGACGTTGCGAACGGCTATCGTGCGATCCGGGCGAGCCGCCTGGCCGAGATCGTCTTCACGGAGGACCAGTTCCACAATCCCGAGCTGCTCCTCGGTGCGGCACGTGCCGGCCTCCGGATCCGCGAGGTTCCCGTCACGATCCGGGTGCGCTCCGCGGGGACGTCGAAGAAGGGCGGCACCGTCCGTTACGGCTACGGCTTCCTCCGGGTGATCCTTCGCTCCTGGCTGCGCTGAGCCAGATCAGTCGAGCGGTTGCCGTGGACTCGCCGCCGGCCCCGTGCCGGCCGGGACGGCCGACCAGTGCTCGCGATGCCAGGCCTCGATCCGCCGGCCGCGCACGAGATTCCACCAGCCGGTCAGGAACGCCAAATTCACCACGACGATCGCGAGTGGGAGGCTCCCGATGCGCAGCGGCCGACCGACGGCCCGGAGGAGCCAGCCGAGCCCGGCGAGGACCACGACCGCGAGGCCGAGCCCCACGGGCACGAACCAGATCGATTCGCCGCCGGACGTGAGGGCAAGTGCGGCGCCGCCCGCCACGGCCGCCAGGAGCGGCGTCGCCCAGCGCAGGACCTTGTGGCTCCAGATCGCGAGGAACGCCGACGGGCGGCGCCACGGCGTCAGGCGGCCCGCCATCGAGAGGTTCGCCCGGATCCCGCGGGTGGCCGTCCGCGATCGGTTCCGGAACTGCTCGCGCAGGCCGCCGACGGTCCGATCGCTCGCGACCGCCTCGGGGACCGCCAGCACGACGAGGCCCTGGTCGCGGACCTCGAGGGGCAGGAGGTGGTCCATCGAGGCGTGGTCAGGCACCGCGCGGTAGGCGCTCGCCCGAACCGCGAGCAGGGCGCCGGTCACCGCGGTCAGCCAGCCGGCGCGGCTCTCGAGGCGGCGGACCCACTGCTCGTATCGCCAGTAGACGCCCTCGTTGCGGGCGGTCTCGGTCCGGTCGCCGTCGAGCCAGGCCAGCCGGCCGGTCGCCGCGCCGACGCGCGGGTCCTCGAACGGCGCGACGAGCGCGGCGAGGCATCCCGCTGCGAAACGCGTCTCGGCGTCCGTCAGGACGACGACCTCGCCGCGGGCGGCCTCGAAGATCGCCCGCTGGGCCGCGGTCTGGCCGCCGCGCGGCAGGTCGAGCAGGCGGATCCGGCCGTCAGATGCGGCGAGCTGCTCGACGAGCGCAGCCGAGCCGTCCGTCGAGCCGTCGGAGGCGACGATCACCTCGAGCTCGAACGACACGGCCTGGTCGAGCACGTTCCCGATCCGCTCGGCCAGCTGGCCGGCTTCGTTGAACGCGGCGATCCCGACGGTGACGAGCCCGGGCCCGGCCGCATCGCCCCGGAGGCGGAACGGGCCGAGCCGCGAGGCGAGCCATGCGGCCAGCGGGTAGCCGAGGTAGACCCAGAGAAGCAGGCCGGTGGCGACCCAGAACAGGACGGGGAGCACGGACTGAAGGGTACCGCGTCGCCCACCGTTGTCAGGTCCAGGGCAGCTCCGGGAACCAGGTCTTCAGTCGCTCGACGAGTCGCCGGGTTTCGGCAGGCGCCGTATGGTCCGCGGCGAAGGCAGCGGCCCGTTCGCGCAGCGCCTGGGTCCGTGCCGGGTCGCGCAGGAGGTTCATCACCGCGAGGCTCGCCGGGTGCGCCCGCGAGCGACGGATCGGGGCGATGAGATCCGCCCTCGCAAGCTCGCTGAGTGAACCGGCCGGAACGGCCGCCACCGGCAGACCGACCGCCATCGCGTCGAGGACGACCTTCGGGAAGCCTTCGGCCGGCGACGGATGGACGAGGATGTCGGCCTCGGCGAGCGCGTCGAGGTACGGGCCCCGCTCGGCGACGTAGCCCCGCCAGTCGATCCGCCGCGCGATGCCCATCCGTCGGGCGCGCCGCTCGAGCTCGCGTCGGGCTGGCCCCTCGCCGATCATCACGAGCTCGGCGTCGGGGAGCGTCGCGAGCACCTCGAGCAGCGTCCGCAGGCCCTTGCCGTCGGCGACGCGACCGGCCCAGGCGAGGCGGACGGGGCGGTGCGGCGCCCAGGCCGTCGCGGCCGGGTCGCGCAGCTCCGCCGGCTGGACGAGGCTCGCGACGACGCCGCCGCCGTCGACCACGTCGCGCCCGACGACGATGCGCCGCCGGCCGGCGGCGAATCGGCCGGCGAGGTCGTAGGCCGTTCCCACCGCGATCGCCCCGAGTCGCGTGAGCGGGTTGCGGGGCTGGGCGGCGGCAACGCGCCTGGCGCTCCCGGCGACCCAGCCGAAACGCGGCGTCTCGAGGCGCGACGCGATCCGCGCCGCGAGCAGCCCGTTGGAGGCGGGGACCTTGAGCCAGACGAGGTCGGCCAGTTCGATCTCACGCTCGAGGATCCGGCGGTTCCGGCGCCGGATCGATCGGATGTGGCGGAGGTAGCCCGCGATCCCGTCGAACGGGGCGCTGCCGACGACGTCGATCCGATCGTCGAGCGGGAGGCTGTGCGGCGGGCCGAGGGCGTCGCGGAGCGGAACGACGTGCGTCAGCGACGCGACCGGCCGGCCCGGGACGTCGAGGATCGCGGAAAGGAAGCGATGGAACGTGGCATTGACCGGATGGACCCGGCCGTGCCACGCGACATGCGGGTTGTCGTCGACGACGAGCAGCCGGATCCCGCGACGGCTCGCCGGATCCTGGGGGCTCACGGCTCCTCCCCGGGCGAGTGCTCGCCGATGACGAGGTCGGCGGCGGCCGGGCTGACCTCCACCGGCGGCTCCTGCCGGACGGCTCGCCCACGCGCCGAGGCGCGTCGCGCGACCGCGGCAACGACCGCTCCGGCCGCGGTGAGGTCCGAGCGGCGGACGACGAGGGTCTCGACGAGGCCCCGCCCCGAGACCCGCAGGAAGACGGCCACGATGACGACGGCGGTCAGGCCATACGACAGCGACGACGCGGCCGCCGCCCCGTTGATCCCGTACGCGGGAACGAGGACGAGGTTGGCGGCGATGTTCGTCCCGAGTCCGAGGAGCAGGATGAGCGTCCCGGCGCCGGGTCGGCCCCGGCCGGTCAGGTAGCGCGACAGGATGGCGACGACGCTGTAGGCCACGACGCCGGGAATGATGAGGCGGAGTGCGACACCGGCGTCGGCGAAGGACGTGCCGTAGACGAAACGGACGAACCGCGGGCCGAGGAGCGCCGCGGGAACGGCAAGCACGAGCGAGACCGCGAGTGTCGTCCGGGTCAGGACGGCTGCCGTCCGACCGGCGTCGGCCCTGGGGTCGACGGCCCGGCTGAACATGACGATCCCGAGCGCATTCGGGATGTACCAGAGGGTCTCGGCGAGGCCGCTCGTGACCGAGTAGATCCCGGTGGCCCGGACGCCGGCGAGGGCGTTGACGATGAACGCATCGGCCCGGAACTGGAGCCGTTCGGCGAGTGTGCCGACGACCGCCCGGCCGCCGAAGCGGAGCTCCTCGCCGAGGAGCGCGGTCGAGGGTCGGCCGCCGAGGAGCCCGTCGCGACGCGCCGCCCAGGCGATCGCGGCGAGGGTCGTGCCGAGGGATGCGAGATTCAGGACGATCGCCGCCGCCAGGTCCAGGCGGGTCACGAGGGCCGTCGAGACGAGCAGCGCGAGCAGCGTCAGCCGGCGCACGAGCCGGACGGCGCTGTACGCCGCGATCCGCCCCCGCCCGAGGAGCACGAAGAGCCCCAGGTTGAAGAGCAGCTCGGCAGGGACGGCGAACGCGGCGATCGTGAACTGGGCGGCCGAGAGGTTCGGGACGAGCGTCGCCAGCGGGCCGGAGGGCGGGCCGCCGGTCGCCGGCACGCCGTACAGCCAGAGCGAGGCGAGGACGGCCGCACCGCCGACGACCGCGGTCCAGACGAGGGCGTTCGCGACGGCTCGCCGGGCATCGGTCGCGCTTCGGGCGCTGACGACCGCGATCGCCTGGTCCATGCCCAGTCCGACGAGTGTCGCCGCCAGCTGCGAGTACAACAACACGAGGGCGAACCGGCCCTTGGCCGACGGGCCGAGTGCCCGGGCCAGGATGATGTCGGTGGCGAAGATGAGGATGGCCAGCCCGAACCGGGTGCCGATCGTGAGGGCGGCGTCGCGAACGAGGCGGCCCCGCTCGCCCCCGCGTCCGGGCGCACCGGCCGGCACGACGTCCGGCGGACCAGCCGGCAAGACGCCGGCCGCGCTGCCGCCGGCCGGGCCGCCGGTCATCGCGGCGAACCTACTCGGAGCCCGAGGCCGCGTGCGGCGTCACGGCGGCCAGCGCGTCGTCGGCGAGCGCCGTCTCGTACCAGCGAGCCGTCGCCGCGAGCCCGTCCTCCAGCGAGACGGCTGCCCGGTAGCCCAGCCGCGTGGCGGCCTTGTCGACCCGGCTGACGTTCCGCCGGACGTCGCCCGCCCGGCTCGGGCCGTGGCGAACCTCGACCTCCCGGTCGACGACCCGCCCGATCGCGGCGGCCAGCTCGTTGATCGTCGTCTCCCGCCCGGTCCCCGCCTGGAACAGCTCCCCGGCCACGACGTCTGCCGGGGCGTCGAGCGCGGCGACGACAGCGGCCGCCAGGTCGCCGGAGTAGACGAAGTCGCGGGTCTGCTCGCCGTCGCCGTGGATCACGAGCGGCCGGTCCTCGACCGCCGCCCGCAGCCAGGCCGCGACGACGCTTTTCTTGTGGAGCGAATACGGCCCGTAGGCGTTCGAGAAACGCAGGGCGCACGCGGCGAGCCCGAACGTGGCCGCGAACGCCTGGCAGTACGCCTCGCCGGCGAGCTTCGAGGCGCCGTACGGCGAGACGGGATGGGGCAGGTCGGTCTCGTCGGCCGGCGGCTCGTGATCGCCGGCGGCCGCGTTCGACGACGCCAGCACGAACCGGCCGACGCCGGCGAGCCGCGCGGCGTCGAGCAGGCCGACGGTGTGGGCGACGTTGACCTCGAACGTGCCGATCGGATCGGCGACCGAGTCGGGGATGCCGGCCCGGGCGGCGAGGTGGACGACCGCGTCGGCCCCGGCCACGGCGGCCGCGACCGCCTCGCGATCGGCGATCGGCGCCTCGATGAGCTCATGGGGCACGCCCGCGAGGTATTCGGGCCGGCCGATCGAGAGATCGTCCAGGACGCGGACCCGGTCCCCGCGCTCGACGAGCAGCCGCGCCAGCGAACTCCCGATGAATCCCGCGCCGCCGGTGACGAGGACGGTCCGGTTCAGCGGGTCCGCGCCTCGGCCGGGGACGCCGCCGCAGGCGCCACCGCGGCCATCGACTCCGGTAGCCAGCGGACGTTCTGGACGAGGGTCGTCGGATCGATCCGCTCGCGGTGCTCCTTGATCCGGTCGAGCATCGTGTCGATCAGCTCCTCGCTGAGCAGCCGCGGCTGGAGGCCGAGCTCGACGAGTTTGCTGTGCCGGGCGTTGTAGTAGTGCTGCTCGGCTTCCTTGCGCGGATTGGGGAAGTGCTCGATCGAGATGTCCCAGCCGAGGTGCTCGCCGGCCGACTTGACCCGCTCGGCGAGCTCGAGGACGCTGAACTGCTCGGTGAACTGGTTGAAGACGCGGAGCTCGCCCGGATCGGCCGGATTCGCCGAGGCCAGCGACACGCATTGGATCGTGTCGCGGATGTTCAGGTAGCCGCGGGTCTGGCCGCCCTTGCCATAGACCGTCAGGGGGTGGCCGATGACGGCCTGGACGCAGAACCGGTTGAGGGCGGTCCCGAAGACCTCGTCGTAGTGGAAGCTCGTCGCGAGCCGCGGGTCGAGCGCGGACTCGTCGGTCTCGACGCCGTAGACGACGCCCTGGTTCAGGTCGGTCGCCCGAAGGCCCCAGATCCGTGTCGCGAAGTGGATGTTGTGGGAGTCGTGGACCTTGGAGAGGTGGTAGATCGAGCCCGGCGTCTTCGGATAGAGGAACGTGTGCGACCGGCCCTTATGGGAGACGGTCAGGTAGCCCTCCTCGATGTCGATGTCGGGGGTTCCGTACTCGCCCATCGTCCCGAGCTTGACGAGGTGTGTCTCGGGCGACCGATCGCGGATCGCGAAGATGACGTTGAGGTTGCCGATGACGTTGTTCGCCTGCGTGTAGGTCGCGTGGCGGGCGTCGATCATCGAGTAGGGAGCCGAGGGCTGCTCGCCGTAGTGGACGATCGTGTCGGGCCGGAACGAGCCGACGACCGACTCGACGAAGGCGTAATCGGTCAGGTCGCCGACATGAAGCTCGATGTCGTTCTCGGTCACCTCACGCCAGGCCCGCACCCGCTCGTGGAGCGTCGGAACGGGGAACAGGGGTCGAACGCCGATCTCGAGCTCCCACTGGCGCTTCGCGAAGTTGTCGACGATCGCCACGCGGTGTCCCGCCCGCGAGAACGCCATGGCAGTCGGCCAGCCGAGATAGCCGTCGCCGCCGAGCACGAGGATGCGCTGAGCCACCGTTCCAAACCCTCCATCGTCCGTGTCGGAGCGCCCCTCGCCCCCGGTCGCGGGGTCGGGCGGAGTCTAGCACCGGGCTACCGGCGAACGTCCATGCCGCGGCCGGAAACCGGGTGGTACTCTCGCCCCCGATGTTGCTTCGCCAGTTCGTCATCGAGGGCCTCGGCCATCTCTCCGGCCTCATCGCCGACGGGCCCAGCGGCCTCGCGGCGATCGTCGACCCGCGGCGCGACGTCGACGCCTATCTCACCGCCGCGCGCGACGCCGACCTGCGGATCGCCTACGTCCTCGAGACCCACCTCCACAACGACTACGTCTCGGGCGGGCGTGAGCTTGCCGCCCTGACCGGTGCGACGCATGTGATCGGAGCCGGCGCGGAGCTCGCCTACGAACATCGGCCGGCCCGCCACGGGGAGACGTTCGAGGCCGGCTCGCTCCGGTTCACGGTCCTCGACACGCCGGGCCACACGCCGGAGCACGTCGCCTACGCCGTGGCCGACACGTCGCGCGCCGACGAGCCGCTCCTCCTCTTCAGCGGCGGCTCGCTGCTCGTCGGGGCGGTCGGTCGGACGGACCTGCTGGGCGAGGCCAATGCGCTGCCGTACGCCCGGTCGATGTTCCATTCGATCCGGGACGTGATCCTGCCCCACGAGGACTTCGTCGGCGTCTACCCGACCCATGGCGCCGGTTCGCTCTGCTCGACGGGGATCGCCTCGACCCCGTTCTCGACGATCGGCTTCGAGCGCCGCCACAACCCGATGATCCAGGCGACCGAGTTCGACGCGTTCGCCCGGCGCCTCCTCCGCGGCCAGCCGGCGTTCCCCCGCTACTTCGCCCGGATGCGGCCGACGAACCAGGCCGGCCCGCGCCCGATCGGGCCGACCGTCCCGGAGCCGCGCCCGATGTCGGTCGAGGACGCGGCCGCCGCGGTGGATGGCGACGCCCTCGTGGTCGACCTGCGGACGCCGGCCGACCACGTCGTTGCCCACATTCCGGGGTCGCTGTCGATCCCGGCCGGCTCCTCGTTCGGGACGTGGCTCGGCTGGGTCGTCGAGCCGGATCGGCCGCTCGTCCTCGTTCTCGACGATCCGGCCGACTGGGACGACGCGATCCGCCAGTCCCTGCGCATCGGCCATGAGACCGTGCTCGGCCACCTCCGAGGCGGCGTCCGGGCGTGGCAGGAGGCCGGCCGGCCGATCGCCGCCGGCGGCCGGATGAACGTCGACGAGCTGGCCCGGACGGTCGCGCGGGGCGGGATCGAGGCGCCGCTCGTCGTCGACGTCCGTCAATTGAACGAGTACGCCTCGGGGCACGTGCCCGGGTCCTGGCACATCGCCGCCGGGTCCCTGCCGGACCGCCTCGAGGACCTGCCGCGCGACCGGGCCGTCGCGACGATCTGCGCCTCGGGTTACCGGGCCAGCGTCGCCGCCTCGCTTCTGCGGGCCCACGGCTTCACAAACGTGAGTTGGGTCGCCGACGGCCTGCCGGCGTGGCGAGCCCACGGCCATCCGGTCGAGCGTGGCGTGCCGTCCGGGACCGCGGACGAGATCGCGGCCGAGGACGTCGTCACCGACGACGGCGCCGTGATCGCCGGCCATCACCACGCCCACGACGGGTAAGGTCCCGACCCGGGCCTGAAGGGCCACCCCCGGCGACCCTCCCGCTGGGACTGTCGGGCTTGCCACCCGGCCGAACGGCTCGTGTACCCTGTCAAGGCGAAGTCGACCCCAGGCGGCTCTCGCCCACGAGCCCTCGGAGTCCGGTGCGGAGGCTGATGCCGGGCGCCCATCGATGGAGGCAGCAGTGCTCCGACCGACCCGCCGCCCCGCTCGGTCCCTGGCCGGCATCCTCGTCCTCATCTTCTCGCTGGCCCTCATCTGGCCGGCCGGCATCACCGCGGCGCCCCCCATGCCAGCCACCGAAGGCCGCCCCGACCCGGCCGCCCGCGGCGAGCGCGAGCCGGCTGTCGGAAGCCAGGGCGTCCGGCCGATGGAGGTCGATACGGCCGGCGGCCCGGACCGCGAGCTCCAGCGGCTCGCCGTCGACCGCACGAATCGTGGACCGGCCGACCGGGCCGGCCGCGCCCCCTCGGACACGACCGGCGCCGTCGCGCCGGCGCCGGTCCAGGCGACGAATTCGGGGGCCCCGGCGGCGACCTCATTCGGTCCGTTCGAGGGCATCAACCAGACGACGTCCGGCTTCGAGCCGCCCGATCCGTGGGTCGCGGTGGGGCCGGACGACGTCGTCCAGACGGTGAATACCCGGCTGCGCTTCACGAACCGCGAGGGGACCCAGCGCGTCCCCGACGTCGAGATGTTCGACTTCTTCGACCTCGACAACTTCGAGACATGCCTCCCGCCGGCACTGCCGGGCTGCACGCCGATCCCGATCGAGATCGACGGCGTCGCCGATCCCCGCTGGCACTACGACACCGTCCACAACCGGTGGGTCGGGCTGGTCCTCTCCTGGACGTGCGACGCGAACGGCGCCGCCGCGGGCGACGTCGAGCTCGGTTTCCTTCATACCGCCTTCAGCCTCACCGGCGATCCGACCGGCGAGTACTACCAGCTCTTCATCCAGTACGACTACCTGCCGGACTACCCGATGGTCGGCATCTCCGCCGACAAGGTGACGGTCTCGGCGAACGAGTTCCTGCTGCATGACACCGCGGCCGACTGCACCTCGGGGCAGCC
>DASTEU010000331.1:0-2762 GCA_035709325.1 Candidatus Limnocylindrales bacterium
GGACGAACCCGACATCCTCGACTACGACACGTCGTTCAAGCCCGATGAGCAGGACGCGATCTACGAACCGAACGCCTATCGCTCGTCGGATCACGACCCGGTCCTCATCGGGCTCGACCTGCTCAACTTCGAGTTCGACGGATTCCAGGACCCGATCGACGAGCGGCCGGCGCTCAACGTCGTCAAGGCCGGCGCCGCGATCCCGATCAAGTTCGAGCTGTCGGGCGACCTCGGCCTCGGCATCCTGTTCGGGACGCCGACGACGACCGAGTTCGACTGCACGACGGGCGAATCGCTCGGTGCGGCCGGCACGGAATTCGCCGGCGGCAGCGGGCTCCAGTACGACCCGCTGACGAACACCTATACCTACGTCTGGAAGACGGAGAAGGACTGGGCCGGCGACTGCCGGACGTTCCGGGTCACGTTCGATGACGGGACCTACTGGGAAGCCGACTTCCACTTCACCCGGTAGCGGCATCGCCGCACAACCCCGAGCGGGCCGGCTTCCCCAGGCGCCGGCCCGCTTCTTCTTGCGCGCCGCGCCGCTTCTTGCGCCGCGCCCGGGGGCCGCGGACGATGAACCGGACTCCCCCGACCGGGCGACCGGGCGACCGGGTGAGCGGGCGACCGGCACTCGGGGCGTGTCACGATACGGACGATGCGCGACCTGCCCGCCGACCTGGCCGATCGGCTCGTCGAATCGGTGCCGAACGTTTCCGAAGGCCGCCGCCTCGACGTCGTCGAGCGACTGGCCGGTGCGATCGCCGGCGTCGGCGGGGTCCATCTCCTCGACCGGACGAGTGATGCCAGCCACAACCGCTCGGTCTTCACGCTGGCCGGGCCCGCGGCGGCGATCTCCGACGCGCTCGAACGCCTCGTTGCCGCCGCGATCGACGAGATCGACATGGAGCGCCATACGGGCGAGCACCCCCGGATCGGCGCGGTCGACGTCGTGCCGTTCGTGCCGCTCGAGGGCACGACGATGGCCCAGGCGGTCGAGCTCGCCCGGCGGTTCGGCCGCCGCGTCGCCGAGCGGTTCGACGTCCCGGTCTACCTCTACGCCGAAGCGGCCGCGCGGCCGGACCGCGTCCGCCTCGCCGAGGTCCGGCGCGGCCAGTACGAGGGGCTCCGGGCCGAGATCGCGACGAAGGGCCGCGAGCCGGACTTCGGCCCGGCCCGGATGCATCCGAGCGCGGGCGCGATCGCCGTCGGCGCCCGGCCGTTCCTCATCGCCTACAACATCAACCTCGAGTCGCCGGACAAGGAGCTGGCGGTCCGGATCGCCCGACGGATCCGCGAGTCCGGCGGCGGGCTCCCGAAGGTCCAGGCCAACGGCTTCTACATCGAGGAGCTCGATCGCGCCCAGGTCTCGATGAACCTGCTCGACTTCCGGACGACGCCGATCTGGCGAGTCTGGGAGACCGTTCGGGCCGAGGCGGCCGAGGACGGCGTGGAGCTCGCCGAATCCGAGCTCATCGGCCTCGCCCCGGTTGCGGCGTTCCTCGACGTCGCCGATCGTGCGGGCGCGGCAACCGATGCCGCCGTGGAGGATCGGCTCGCCACGGCGGCCCGATTCCTGAAGTTGCGCGACTACTCGCCGCTCCAGGCCCTCGAGCTGCGCCTCGCCGCCGCGCGCTCCGCGGACGCCGTGTGACCGTGGCACGGGCATGACGCTGCGGGTCCTCCCCGGCGGCCGGGGCGAAACGGATCCGCCCGGCCTCCTGGTCGTCGGGGCGGCCGAGGTCGTGACGATGGCCGGCGGGCTGCATCGGGGCTCGAGCCAGGGCGACGTCGACCGGCTCGCCGGTCCCGATGGTGGGCCCGCCGTGGCCGCGTGGGATGGGCGGATCGTGGCCGTCGGGGACCGGACGGACGTCGAACGCCAGGTCGAGAGCGAAGGTTTCCCGCTCAACAGGTTCGCCCGCCTCGACGCGCGAGGCGGGACGGTGACGCCGGGCCTCGTCGATCCCCACACCCACCTCCTGTTCGCCGGGAGCCGGGAAGGCGAGCTCGAGCTGCGCCAGCGGGGCGCGGGTTACATGGAGATTCTCGCAGCCGGCGGCGGCATCCTCTCCACGGTCGCCGCGACGCGGGCGGCCTCGGAGGAGGAGCTCGCCGCGCACGGCCGGCGCTGGCTCGACGTCATGCTCGCCAACGGGACGACGACCGTCGAGGCGAAGTCGGGCTACGGGCTCGACCTCGCGACCGAGCTGCGGCTTCTCCAAATCGCCCACGACCTGGGACGCGAGGGACCGATCGACGTCCTGCCGACGTTCCTCGGCGCCCATGCGGTCCCGCCCGAGTTCCGCGACCGGCCGGATGGGACCGAGGCCTACGCCACGCATGTCGTCGAGGAGCAGCTGCCGGGCGTCGCGGCCCAGGGCCGGGCCCGGTTCTGCGACGTGTTCTGCGAGGAGGGCGCGTTCAGCGCGGCCCAGTCGCGGCGGATCCTCGAGGCGGCCCGGGCGTTCGGGATGGCCCCGCGGCTCCACGCCGACGAGCTGGTCCCGAGCGGCGGCGCGGAGCTGGCGGCCGAGATCGGTGCGGTCTCCGCCGATCACCTCGCCGCACCGTCGCCGGCCGGCGTCGCTGCGCTGGCGGCGGCGGCGAGCGCCGACCGGCCGGTGGTGGCCACGCTGCTGCCGGCGACGACCTGGTTCCTCATGAAGCCGACGCACGCCCCGGCCCGGACGTTCATCGAGCACGGCATCCCGGTCGCGATCGGCACCGACTTCAACCCGGGCACGTCGCCGACGCCGTCG
>DASTEU010000332.1:0-5356 GCA_035709325.1 Candidatus Limnocylindrales bacterium
TCGGAGTCCCGAACGAGCGATTGGTCGAGGATCGCCTCGCCGGATACGCATCCACGCCATATCCGGAGCGCAAACAGCCGGCAGCCGCGGGGGCCGCGCGACCAAGGCGACAAGGCAACCCCACGCTTGACCCCCCGGCCGTGGCGGGCGACGCTTCCCCCATGACCCGACGCCCGCTCGTCGCGGCGCTCGTCGCCGTCTTCGCCGTCTCCACATGGCTCGTCCTCGGCTCGACCCGGCCGGCTGCCGCCGAGCCGCTCGCGGGGATCGGCGGCGCGGCCTCACCGCCGGCAGCCGTCCGCTCGCGCCCGCCGCTCCGGATCCCGGAGCCGGGCCACGAGGTCTACGGCTACGTGCCGTACTGGGAGATGGACGAGGGGATCGCCGACCACGTCGCCGCGACCGACCTCTCGACGCTGGCCGTCTTCTCGGTCACCCACGGTAATAAGGGCGCCATCGCGACCGACCAGAACGGCTACCGCCGGATCACCGGCGGGGTCGGCCGACGGCTCATCGCCGAGGCCCAGGAGCGGGGCGTGCGGGTCGAGCTCGTCTATACCTCGTTCGGGACCCGCAAGAACGGCGTCTTCTTCACCCGGCCGGACGTGCAGGCCCGGACGATCGAGGAGCTCGTCGGGCTCGCCGTCGAGCTCCGCGTCGACGGGATCAACCTCGACGTCGAGCTCCTCGAGCTCGAACACGTCCAGGCGTACGGCGCCTTCGTCGGGGACGTCCGAGCCGCGCTGCGGGCCGAGCGCCCGGACGGCCAGGTGTCGGTCGCGACGATGGCCAACCGCAGCGGCTCGGCGATGGCCCGGGCGGCCGCCGACGCGGGAGCGGACCGGATCTTCCTCATGGGCTACGACTATCACTGGGCGGGTTCCGGGCCCGGCGCCTCGTCGCCCCTGGCCCGCCGGGACGGCAGCGAGAAGGACCTGCCCTGGTCGCTCGACCTCTACCGCCTCGCCGGCGTCCCGGTCGAGCGGACGCTGCTCGGCCTGCCGCTGTACGGCATGGCCTGGGAGACCGAGACGCCCGACACGGGTGCACCGGCCTCGAGCCGCGGCTCGGTCTTCATCCCGCGCCACAACCTCAAACTCCTCGGCGACCCGCCCAGCCCGCCGGTCTTCGATTCGCTCGAGGGGGTCGAGGTCCTGGCCCTGCCCGAGGGCGACGCCTGGCGGACGGTCTACTTCGACTCGCCGGCCAGCCTGACGCCGAAGCTCGCCCTGGCCAACGCCCACGGCCTCGCCGGTGCCGGGTTCTGGGCGATCGGGTACGAGCGCGGCCTGCCCGACTACACGGCGCTCATCGCCCGGTTCCGGGCCGGCCAGCTGGAGACCGCCGGAACGATGACCCCCTGAGGGCGAGCGGCGGCACAGCCGGCCGGGACCGCCAGTGCGAAATCGCCTCAGGCCGGCCCGCGCCGTGCGTCGACGCCCGGGATGCCCCGCCGCGCCAGCTCGGCCGAGAAGCCCTCGAGATCGTCGGCCCCGACCCATACCGCCGGGACCCGGAACGGGCCCCACCGCACCGGTTCGACGAGGTCGACCCGGACGCCGCCGTGCGCCGCGCCCGCGAACGACACGTCGCCACCGCTCAGCGACCGGCGGATGCCGATCGCCCTGATCCAGACGAACGGCCCCTCGATCCGCCAGCGAGCGAGGTTCGCGATCGGCGTCCGGAAGCGGATCCGCCCGAAGCGGATCTCGAGGTCGTCGCCGATTTCGGCGTAGGCCGTCTCCGGTGTGGCCGTCCAGAGCCGCACGACCGGGCGTGAGCGGCGGCCGATCCGGATCGGGAATCGAAGGGGCTCGACCACGGGCCAAGGCTACTGCGTGGACCGCCGGACGGCTCGCCGGCGGCCCGCGAGGACGTGACGTTGGGCCCTGTCAGGTCCCTGCCATCGAACGTAGGCTGACGACGAAAAGAGGTGACCTCGATGATGACCGTTCGTGAAGCGATGACCACGTCGGTCGTGGACGTCCGGCCTGCCACGCCACTCAAGGATGTGGCCCGGCTGCTCGTGGAGCACCGGATCAGCGGGCTGCCGGTGGTCGACGACGACGGCGCGGTCCTCGGCGTCGTGTCCGAGGCCGACTTCCTCATGAAAGAGCAGGGCCCCGAGGCCATTCCGCATCGGCCGCTCGGGCGCATCTTCGGCGAGTCGCAGGCGTCCCGGTCTCAGCAGGCGAAGGTCGACGCCCTGACCGCCGGCGAGGCGATGACCGCGCCGGCGGTGACGATCGAACCCGGCCGGAGGATCATCGAGGCGGCCGCGATCATGACGACCCGGGGGCTGAACCGGCTGCCGGTCGTCGAGAACGGCCGTCTCGTCGGGATCGTGACCCGGGCCGACCTCGTCCGGGCGTATGTCAGCTCCGACGAGGAACTCGTCCGGACGATCCGCGAGGAGGTCTTGCTCCGAACCCTCTGGCTCGATCCGGTCCCCTTCGACGTCCGGGTCGTCGACGGCGTCGCCGCGATCCGTGGTCGGGTCGAACGACGTTCCACGGCCGAGATGATCGAGCGCGCCGTGGCCCTCGTGCCCGGCATCGTCGACGTCAACGCCGCGATCGAGTGGTCGCTCGACGACCGCCAGCTCGAGCCGGTCTCGCTCGACGCGGTTTTCCCCTTCAGCCCGAAGTAGCGCTCGGGCGCGACAAATTGCGGCGCGACGCCGCGCTACTTGCGGCGCGACGCCACCCCCATCGGGAGGCTGTAGGCTTTCGGGGATGAACGGAACCGACGAGACGATGACCGTGCCGTCCGATCGACGCACGTTGCCGGTGGTGGCGGCCGGCAGCGGCCCGGGTGGATAGGAGCACGGCTGAAGCCCTCTCGGGCGATCCCACCGCCGGACTGCCGCCCCAGCCGATCGATCGGCTCGTCGCACCCTTCCGCGAGTTCAGCCAGGCGGCCGCCTCCGGCGGCATCCTCCTCCTCGCCGCGGCCCTCGTCGCGCTGATCTGGGCGAACTCGCCGTTCGCCGCCTCCTACGAGGAGCTCTTCCACACGCCCCTGACGGTGTCGGCCGGCGGGTTCGAGCTGAGCGGGACGCTCCACTTCTGGATCAACGACGCGCTGATGGCGTTCTTCTTCCTGCTCGTTGGGCTCGAGCTCAAGCGGGAGGTCCTGGTCGGTGAGCTGGCGAGCGCTCGGAAGGCGACGCTGCCGGTCGCGGCGGCGGCCGGCGGGGCCGTGCTGCCGGCGATCCTGTTCTTCCTGATCGTCGGTGGCGCAGGACCGGCGGCGCGGGGCTGGGGCGTACCGATGGCCACCGACATCGCCTTTGCCCTCGGGATCCTGGCCCTCGTCGGCTCGCGCGCGCCTCTGGGCCTGCGAATCTTCCTCACCGCCCTCGCGATCGTCGACGACCTCGTCGCGGTGGTCGTCATCGCCCTCTTCTACACCGACGATCTCGCGATCGGGCCGCTCGCGGTCGCCGGCGGCGTGCTCGTCGCCCTGCTCGTCGCGAACCGCCTGGGGATCCGCCAGGCGATCGTCTACGCGCTACTCGGGCTGGCCTTGTGGCTGGCCGTCCTCCAGTCCGGCGTGCACGCCAGCATCGCCGGGGTCCTGCTGGCGTTGACGATCCCGGCCCGGCGGCGGATCGACAGCGCCGACTTCGCGGCGCGGGCCGGCGGCATCCTCGATCGGTTCCGCGAGGAGTCGCGACACGGCCCGAGCATCGAGGACCATCACGCCACGCTCTGGGAGCTCGAGGACATGACGGAGAAGGCGCAGGCGCCGATGCTCCGGATCGAGCACGCCCTGCATCCATGGGTGTCGTTCCTCATCGTCCCGCTGTTCGCGCTCGCGAACGCCGGCGTCGCGATCGAAGGCGACCTTGCGACGCTCGCCGGCGACCCGGTCGTGCTCGGCGTCTTCGTCGGGCTCGTCGTCGGCAAGCAGCTCGGCATCCTGGGGGCGAGCTGGCTGATCGTCCGGAGCGGCCTCGCCGCGTTGCCCGACGGCGTCGGGTGGCGCCACGTCTACGGGGTCGCCTGGCTCGGGGGCATCGGGTTCACGATGTCGCTCTTCATCGGGGAGCTGGCCTACGGCGAATCCGATGCGCTCGGCCTCGCGAAGGTCGGCATCGTGGCCGCCTCGATCGTCGCCGGCATCGGCGGCTTCATCGTCCTGCGAACGGTTCGCGATGCCCCGCCCGAGCCGGAGTAGGGCCTCGCGGGCGGGCGGGGAGCGGGTGCGCTCCGCGGGGGACGCGCCGGCGTGAGCGCGCTGGCGATCTCCACGAGCGGCCTGACGAAGCGCTACCGCGGTGATGTGCTTGCCGTGGACCGGATCGATCTGCGAGTCGGTCGCGGCGAGATCTACGCGTTCCTGGGCCTCAACGGGGCGGGGAAGTCGACGACGATCCGGATGCTGCTCGGGATGATCGCGCCGACGGCCGGTCACGTCGAGCTGTTCGGGACGTCGGTCCGTCCGAATGCCACAGTCCTGTGGCGGCGGATCGGCCACCTGGTCGAAAGCGCGACCGCGTATCCGGAGCTGACCGTTCGCGAGAACATCGACGTTGCTCGGCAGCTAGCTCGGGCCGAGGATCGCGGTTCCGTGGACGGGATGATCGCGCAGCTTGCGCTCGAGCCCTACGCCGACCGAAGGGCGGGAACACTGTCGCTCGGCAACCTGCAGCGACTTGCGCTCGCCCGGGCGCTGGTCCACGGGCCGGAAATGTTGATCCTCGACGAGCCCGCCAACGGTCTCGACCCGGCCGGCGTCATCGAGATCCGCGAGCTGCTCCGGGCACTTGCCCAGGAGCGCGGCGTCACGGTGTTCATGTCGAGCCACATCCTTGCGGAGGTGGATCTGCTGGCCACCCGGATCGGCATCGTGCACGAGGGCCGCCTCGTCGAGGAGCTTGACAGCCCGACCCTCGAACGGCACCGTGACCGGCGGCTCGAGGTCGGCGCCCGAGATATCGGTGCCGCCGAGCGTGCGCTCCAGGCGTCCGGGCGGTCGCCGACCGTTCGGGAGGTCGACGGCGCCGAATCCCGGCTCGAGCTCCGAGATGCCCTGTCGCTCGAGGCGCCCGAGGAGATCGCGGCCCTGCTCGTGGCCGCCGGTGTTCCGCCGACCCACCTGGCGGTCGCCCGTGAGTCCCTCGAGGAGCACTTCATGCGCTTGACGAGCAGCGGATCGACGGGCGCGTGAACGCCCGGGCTGCAATCGTGACGGAGTTCCTCAAGGCTCGCCGGTCCCGCGTGCCCTGGGGCGTCGCGGCGGGTTTCTCGGTCGCGCCGCTCGTCATCGGCCTGTTCATGATCATTCTCAAGGACCCCGAGGCAGCCCGGGCGCTCGGGCTGCTCGGATTGAAGGCGCAACTGACCGCGGG
>DASTEU010000333.1:0-9114 GCA_035709325.1 Candidatus Limnocylindrales bacterium
GACCCGCTCGGGACCCTGATCGTGTCACTGGGAACGCTGATCGTGCTCGACTTCGCCGCGCTTCGGCTCGGCGTCGCGAACCGCCAGCGGCCCCGCCGCAGCCGCGGTCGCTGACCCTCGTCGGCGGAGGCCGACCGACAACCGAATACTCCGACCGGCCGATCGGTCTCCCTCCCTCCTCCCCCGATCGGTGGTCCTTCCCCGAAGCGGCGCCGTACCTCCTCCCGGCGCCGCTTCGTTGTCTCCGGCGCCAAGCTGTCTCGAACGCAGCCTCAGGCGGTCGGCCGGCTCTGCATCGTGCGACGAGCCACGCGCGCCAGCGCGTCGATGAGCCCGCCGTCAGCGTTCAGGGACTCGATCCGCTCGAAGCGGAGGTCGTGGCGCTCGGCCTGTTCCCTTGCCCCCACGTCGACGTCGTACAGGACTTCGAGGTGGTCGGCGAGGAACTGGACCGGCACGACGACGACCGCCGACCGACCGGCGGCTGCCAACTCGGGCATCAGCTCCGCGAAGTCGGGCTTCATCCACTCGCCCGGCTCGTGGCCGGCGCTCTGCCAGCAGAAGTGCCACGCCGTGCCGTCGAGGCCCGCGGCGATCGCGACCGCCTCCGCCGTCTCACGGAGCTGGGCGAGATACGCGGGCTCCCGCTCCGCGACGTGGCGCGGGAGGCTATGGGCGGTCATCAGGACGGCCGGATCCGGAAACCCCTCCATCGCGAGACGGGCACGGGCCTCACGGGTCCGCGCGGCGAGCGCCCCGATGAACGGGGGCTCGGTGTGCCAGGCCCCTGCGAGCACGACGTTCGGCGCACCGGGGCCCAGCGCTTCCCGCGCGGCGTCGACCGCGGTCGCGTAGCCACCCATGAGCAGCGGCGAGAACTGCGGCGAGAGGACGATCGCGGCGACGTCGCGCCCACCGCGCCGGGCCAGGTCCGCGAGGCCGGCCTCGATCGTCGGGTCGGAGAAACGCATCCCGATCGCAGCTGGCACGCGGAGCCGCGCCTCGAGTGCGTGGGCCTGCGCTCGGGTGATGCTGATCAGCGGTGAGCCGCCGACGATTCGGTAGCGACGGGCGAATTCCGCAACGAGCTCGTCGGAAGGCTCGCGGCCGCCCCGGACGCGGCCGAGGTAGATCCGGACGTCGGCGTCGGTCAGTGAGGCCGGCGACCCATACGTCATCAGCAGGACGCCGCCGCCGCGGATATCCTCCCCCGCGTTCCACCGATGCTCGGTCATGCCGTGAGCCCGCCGGCCGACGCGGCTGGGCGGTCGGCGGTCGCCTCGTGAACGAAGTCGACGAGGCGCCGAAGCAAGGCCGGGTCGGTTGCGGGAAGCACGCCGTGGCCGAGGTTGAAGATGTGGCCGGCTCGCCCGCCGGCTGCCTTGAGGACCGCCCGGGCGCCGGCCTCCGTCGCCGGCCAGCCGGCCGGGAGCCGGGCGCCGTCGAGGTTGCCCTGGATCCCCCGCTCGCTGCCGATCCGGGCCCAGGCGGAGGCCAGATCCAGCCGGTGGTCGATGCCGATCACGTCGCCGCCGGCGTCCGCCATCAGCTCGAGGATCGACGCGGTGCCGGTTCCGAAGTGGATCGTCGGTGTCGCTCCGAGCGCGTCGAAGATCCGCCGGACATGAGGCTGGACGTACCTGGCGTATTCGGCCGGAGCCAGGTCCCCGACCCAGCTATCGAAGAGCTGGACGACGTCGGCGCCGGCCGTGATCTGGCCCCGGAGGTACTCCACGACCATCTCGGCCAGACGGCCCATCAGCCGGTCCCATGCGTCCGGCTCCCGGTACATGAAGGAGCGGGCAATCGCGTGGTCGCGTGACGGCCGGCCCTCGATCAGGTAGCAGGCAAGGGTGTACGGCGCCCCCGAGAAACCGATGATGCCGGCCGTCCCGGCGAGTTCACGCCGGACGAGGCCGATCGCCTCGAGCGTGAACTCGACGCCACCGATGTCGAAGGACCCGAGTCCGTCGACGTCAGCTCCCGACCGGATCGGCCGGTCGATGATCGGTCCGATCTCCGGCTCGATCCTCAGGTCAACACCCATCGTCTCGAGCGGCAGCATGATGTCGGCGAACATCACCGCCGCGTCCACGCCGAGATCGCGGACCGGCATGAGCGTCACCTCCGCGCAGAGTTCCGGCGTTTTCGCGAGCTCCAGGATCCCGTAGCGCTCGCGCAGCGCTCGGTATGCGGGGAAGGAGCGACCCGCCTGGCGCATGAACCAGACCGGTGTCGCGTCGACGGCCTCGTGCCGACATGCGCGGAGGAACCGGTCGCTCATCGCCGCAGCGCCTCCGCGGCAGCGCCGACGATCGCCCCGATCTCCGCGGGTCCGTGAGCGCGCGAGAGGAACCAGGCCTCGAACTGCGAGGGCGGCAGCAGGATTCCCCGTCCCAGCATCGAGCGGAAGAACTCCGCAAAGGCGTCGCGGTCGGCGGCAAGGGCATCGCCCGCGTCGAGGGGGACTTCCTCCCCGAAGAAGAGCGTCACGAGCGATCCCACGCGCGAGACGGATGCCGGGCGACCTGCCGCGGCGATTGCGTCGATGAGGCCCGCCTCGAGCAACCGACCCGCCTCTTCGAGAGCGACGTAGTCGTCGGGTCCAAGACGGGCGAGCGTCGCGAGCCCGGCGGCCATCGCCAGGGGATGTCCCGACAGCGTTCCGGCTTGATAGACGGGCCCTTCAGGGGCCACGAGCGCCATGAGGTCGGCCCGGCCGCCATACGCCCCGATCGGCATCCCGCCTCCGATGACCTTGCCGAGCGTCGTCAGGTCGGGCCGGATCGAATAGCGGGCCTGGGCACCGCCAGGGCCCAGCCGGAAGCCCGTGATCACCTCGTCGAAGACGAGCAGGGCACCGCCTGCTCGGGTGGTCTCGCGCAGGTGCTCGAGGAACCCCGGCACCGGGCCGATCACGCCGGCGTTGGCCACGACCGGCTCGACGATGACCGCGGCGATGCGCCCGGGATGGGCGGCAAAGGCCGTCGTCACCGCCGTGGCGTCGTTGAAGGGCAGGACGAGTGTCAGGCTGGCGACCGCGTCGGGGACCCCGGCGCTGCCTGGGATCGCCTGCGTCGCGACCCCCGACCCTGCCTCGACCAGGAGGCCGTCGGAGTGGCCGTGGTAGGCGCCGGCGAACTTGACGACGACGTCGCGGCCGGTGGCAGCCCTGGCGACCCGTATCGCGCTCATGACCGCCTCGGTGCCGGACGAGGTGAACCGGAGGCGCTCGATGGCGGGCATTCGGGACCGAATCGCTTCGCCGAGCTCGATCTCACGAGGGTGGGTCGCCCCGAGCGCCAGGCCATCTGCTGCGGCCTCGGTCACCGCCGCGACCACGGCCGGATGGGCATGGCCCAGGATCGCCGCGCCCCAGGAACCGATCAGGTCCACGTATCGTCGGCCATCGGCGTCGATGACGTACGCTCCCTCGCCGCGGGAGAGAAGGAGAGGCGGACGCCCGACGGACCGGAATGCACGCACCGGACTGTTGACGCCGCCCGGAAAGAGCGCTTCGGCGCGACCGATCAGGTCGCGCATCGGTTCGACGGCGGTCTGGTGCGTCATCGAACCGCCCCCAGGAGGCCAAGGATCTCGTCAATCGAGCGGTGGATCCCGAGCAGGATCGGCGTGTCGGCGACAGTCGAGCGGCGGCTCTCGGTCCCTCGCAATGCCCGGACGAGTTCGCCGAAGGCGGCAAGGTCGTCGGTCTCGTACGCCACGACGAAGTCCTGGCCGTCGAGTCCGAAGGAGTAGGCGAGGGCCTGGCGCACCATCGGATACTCGCGACCGACGCGCATGTGCTCGTTCATCACGCCTTGCCGGGCCTCCTTCGAAAGGAGATACCAGTCAGCAGATTTCGTGAAGGGGTAGACGACGAGGTATCGGGACCGCACGCCGTCGAAGAGGGACTGCTCCTGCTCGGTCGGCTTGCGGACATACTGGGAAGGGCCGATGCGGCCGACGAGGGAGTGGCGGACGTCGGCCCAGCGCCCCAGTCCGGCCCGGAGCAGTTTTGCGGCGGCCTGCTCGAGTGCGTCGATCGACGGCGCCACCCGCCAGAAGAGGAGATCCACGCCGGGCTCGAGCCCGATCGACGAGTAGGTGATGCTGCGAACCCCGTCGCCCTCGCCGGAGGCGAGGGCATCCACGAACCGGCAGCCGTCGTCGTAGCGCTCCTCGTCGGTGCGCCGCCGCCAGAGGGGGTCGATGCCGAGGGCGAGCGCCTGGATGAAGATCTCGGCCGAGCCGCTCATCGGTCCTCCGCGAGCCACGTCGCCAGCTCGGCCGCGGCGTAGGTGATGACGATCCGGGCACCAGCTCGGACGATCGCGGTCGTCGCTTCCTGCATCGCCGATCGCCACTCGAGCCAGCCCCGCTCCGCAGCCGCCCGGACCATGGCGAACTCGCCCGAGACCTGGTAGGCCGCGACCGGCAGGTCGAATCGGCGGTGCGCGGCCGCGATGAGATCGAGCCCCGGCATGGCCGGCTTGACGAGGAGGATATCGGCGCCCTCGGTGACGTCGAGCGCCATTTCCCGCAGCGCCTCTCGGCCGTTCGCAGGGTCCATCTGGTAGCTCCGCCGATCGCCGAAGGCCGGCCGGCTGTCGGCCGCTTCGCGGAACGGCCCGTAGAACGCCGAGGCGTGCTTCGCGGCGTAGGCCATGATCGCCGTGTGCTCGAACCCGCCGGCGTCGAGCGCTCGGCGGAGGACGGCGACCTGACCGTCCATCATCGCCGACGGCGCGACGACGTCTGCCCCGGCTGCCGCCTGGCTCACGGCGATCTCGGCAAGACGAACGAGGGCTCTGTCGTTGTCGATTTCTCCGTCGGCCGCGAGCGGACCGCAGTGGCCGTGGTCGGTGTACTCGCAGAGACAGGTGTCGGCGATCGCGACGATCGGAAGTTCGAGGTCGCGAATCCGCCGCAGGGCCTCCTGGACGACCCCATCCGGTGCCGACGCTCCCGAGCCGATCGGGTCCTTGGTCTCGGGCAGGCCGAAGAGCAGCACGCCGCCGATCCCGAGCTCTGCGAGGCGCGCTGTCTCGGCGGCGACGAGATCGGGCGACATTCGATCCACGCCGGGCATCGAGTGGACGGGATCCCGGGCAGCCCGTCCGGCTCGAACGAACAGTGGTGCGACGAGCATCGATGGCTCGAGCCGTGTCTCTCGTACGAGCGATCGGAGGGCTGCGGTCCGGCGAAGGCGGCGAGGGCGGCTGACCGGCGGCGTCGGTTGTGCGGAGCCCGGGAGCGACGCGGGCGCGCCGGGATCGAGGTCAGTGATCATGGGGTCTCCCCTCCCGTGGTGATGGCGGCCGCGGCCGCGGCAACTGCTTCAGGCCCTGTGCCGGGCGAAACAGCGACTCGTTCGAACCCCAGCCGCGTCGCCTCGCGCGCCGTCGCCGGGCCGATGCAGACGGCCGGGATGGCCCGGACGACATGCTCGTGCGGTGCCGCGAGGGCCAGGACGCCGCGAACCGTCGAGCCGCTCGTGAAAACGATCGCCCGGATTCGCGGCACGTCCGCGAGGGCGCGGTGGAGGAGCGGCCGGGACGCCTCCGGCGCCTCGCGTGTCCGGTAGCCGACGACGACCTCGACGGTCGCGCCGCGAGCGCGAAGGGTGACCGGCAGCCGCTCACCGGCGAGGTCTCCCTGAACGAGGAGGATTCGATCGTCCGGACCGACCGGCAGGGTGGTGCCCAGGGCGACGGCGGACGCAACGCGGGGTCGGAAGTGCACGCGGACCCCGGCGTCCCGCAGGACCGCCGAGCTGCGATCCCCGACCGCGGCCCATCTAGGGCCGTCCATCGGTTGCCCGGCGCGCGAGGCGGCCGCCGCGATCATGCGGGCTCCGTTGGCACTCGTCACGACGACCCAGTCGTACCGATCGAGCGTCATCGCCGCCTGGTCGAGTGCGCCCCCGGCCGGTGCCGGCTCGATCGCGATCGCCGGAACGACGGTGGGCTCGAGTCCCGCCTCGTGCAGCGCGGCGACCAGCGGGCCGGCCTGGTCTTCGGTCCGTGCGACGAGAACCCGCAGCAGGGCGGGCCGCGCTGCCGTGTCAGCCGGGCTCATGTCGGATCCGCCGTCGTCATCGTGCCGCCCCCACGGTGCCCGAGCTCGGATGCCATCTCGACCGCGAGGCGACCGGAGGCCTCGAGCGGGGCCTGGCGACGTTCGATCCGTGCATCGGATCCGTCCGGCTCGACCGATCCCGCAAGCAGCGACACGAGGCCGCCGTCGACCGTGGCGAGCGCGCCGACCGGTGCCCTGCAACCGCCGCCGGTGGCCGCCAGGAAGGTTCGCTCGACTTGGACGGCCTGATGCGTGGCGGCATCGTCGATCGCGGCGATCGCCGCGAGTGTTCGCTCATCGCCGGTCAACGCCTGAACGGCGATCGCACCCTGGCCCGGCGCGGGCGGGACGACGTCTGGCTCCAACCGCGCCGCGATCCGATCACGGCGACCGAGCCGATCGATGCCCGCGCAGGCAACCACGAGCGCGTCGGACTCGCCGTCGTCGAGCCGGCGGAGGCGCGTGTCGACGTTGCCGTGGAGGGGATGGATGCGGAGATCGGGCCGGCGGGCGCGGAGAAACCCGGTTCGGCGCGGGCTGTCCGTGCCGACTCGAGCGGACGCCGGGAGATCGTCGACTCCGCGCTCCGAACGCCCCTGGGCGAGCACGAGGGCATCGCGTGGATCCGCCCGATGGAGGTAGGCTCCGATCACGAGCCGCCCGTCGCCGCCGGTCGGGATGTCCTTCGCGCTGTGGACCGCGATGTCGACGACTCCGGCGATCAGCGCCCGCTCGATCGCGACGACGAAGGCTCCCTCGCCCCACGCGGTGTCCGGCACGCGCCGATCGCCGGCCGTCTGGATGACGACGATCCGGACGGTCTCCCCGGCGTGCTCGAGAGCCTCGGCGGCGAGGCGCGCCTGGACCAGCGCCAGGGCGCTGCCCCGAGTGCCGAGGCGCAGTTCTCGCCGGCTCACAGGGCCCACAGGTCTCGGACCGAACGCTCGTGGCGCCCGTCGGTGTCCTGCCCGAGCCGCTCCACGGGATCCCGCAGCAACCGCCCGACGAGATGACGGCTCATCCGCTCGATGGCTTCCCGGGCGTCGGGTTCGAGCTCGGGGAGGCGGCGCCAGAGCTCCTCGAGCTCCGCACGGCGCTCGCGCTCCGCCCGGTCCGCGAGCGCCGCGGCGGCCGTCCGGCGATCGCGCGCTTCGCTCCACGCCCGGAACTCCTCCAGCGTGGCCTCGACGAGCGCCCGCCCGCGGGCCTGCGACCTGCGGTCGGCCACGAGGCCGGGCGTGTCGATTGCGGCGAGTGCGTCGATCCCGATCAGGCGACCCTCGAGCCGCTCCGCATGGGGTCCTTGCACGGCGGGTGGCGCGGACAGGTCGACGACAACGGCGCCACCCGCGACGAGCGAGTCGATCGTGCCCGGAGATGGCGTCCAGGGACCGCGAAGGGCGATCACGACCGCCGCGAGTCCGCCGGCCAGTGCACCGGGATCGAACGCGACGGACGTGGCGCCGAGCTCAGCAGCCAGCGCTTCGGCTCGACCGGCCGATCGACTGGCGACGAGAAGCCGACTGCCGGCCGCATTGACGGCGACGGCCGCGAGGCGACCCATTTCTCCGGACCCGACGACCAGGACGGACCGGTCCCGGACCGAGCCGACCTGCCGCACGAGCGCCGCGACGGCGGCGTCGGCGAGCGACGGCACCGAGCCCCGCCGCCAGGACCGCGCTCGGCGTCCGGCTCGAAGGGCAAGGCTCATGAGCCGGTCGACCGACCCCTCGATCGATCCCTCGGCCCACGCCGCGGCGACCGCGCGGCGCATCTGGTGGAGGATCTGGTCCTCCCCGACGACGATCGAATCCAGGCCGACCGCGACCTCGATCACATGCCGAGCGGCCTCGTCGCCGATCAGGTGGAAGCCTCCGCGAGGCAGCGCGGCGGCGAGGGTCGTTGCCGCCGCGCCATCGCAGCCGACCCACTCGACCCGGTGGCACGTCTCGAGTGCCAGTCCGTCCGATCGGGTTCGACGCAGGACGTCGGCGAACCGCTCGCGTTCGGCGATCGGCACCGTCCGAGCGTGGACCCCCAGGGCGACGGGGCCCGGGCCGCCTGAAGTCACCGCGATGCCCGGGGCCGTCGAACGGACGCGACGCTATGGCCCGTCATCGTGGCCACGAGCAGACGGTCCATGGCCCGTTCTGCCGACTCGAGCAGATCGGTGGTCTCGCGAGCATCGAATCCGCGGCGCCGGGCCGCAACGGCCAGCTCGTGATGGAACGGCGCGCGGAATCGAAGGAATCCCTCGACCGTCTGGCTGAGGGACAAGTCGAGGGAGGCGGCAAGGCGCCCGTACTCCGCGGCATCCGCAGCGGCCTCGGCAAGATGGTGGGCGGCGCCCTCGTCGTCCGGGGCGTCGAGGTGCTGGATGAGCCGACCGGCCAGGAGGCGGCCGCGCTCCCGAAAGAGGCGGCGCTGTTCGTCGGTCAGGACGAGGACCCAGGGGATGTCCATCGAGACCGACCGACCCGCCCGCCGGTACGATCGGGTGATCCGGGCGGGTGTCAGGCCGGCGCTGCCGAGCGACGGACGCCGCATCCGGTCGGCCGGCAGGAGGCGCTCGAGGCTCGCCCGTGAAAAGCGGCGGTGGCCGCCCGGTGTCATGAAGACACGAAGCCGTCCGGCGTCGCTCCAGCGGCGGATCGTGGCGGCGGATACACCGAGGACGCGACTGGCTTCGGAAAGGCTGATCCAGTCGGGATCGCGGGCAGTCGATCGAGCCATGAACCTGCACAAATCTGTCAGAACATCAGCGACTCGATCACGATACCACGCCGCGCCCGGAGTCCTGTGCGGGCCGTTCGCCCCATGCCTACGTCATTCTGCGTAGGCGACTTGCCTGCACTTGTCGGTGGGGACTGCCCGGTGCCGCGCCCTACGGTTTCGGCACCGGGTTCCGGGACACGGGACCGCCGGACCAAGGAGCAATCGCGATGGATCTCGACACACAGGGTCGCGACGCCACCGGGCGCCCGATCCATCGCGCCTGCCTCGTGGCCGGCTGCCCCTGCCGGACCGACGGGA
>DASTEU010000334.1:0-2414 GCA_035709325.1 Candidatus Limnocylindrales bacterium
GAAGGCGATGAGGTCGTCGACCTCGGGCTCCCGGGCCGCCGGCCGGATGATCGTCTGGCCGTCGGCGAGCGTGGCCGCGAGCATCGCGTTCTCGGTGCCCATCACCGACACGAACGGGAAGCGGACCTCGGTGCCGCGGAGGCGGCCGGGTGCCGTCGCGAAGTAGTAGCCGTTGCGATACTCGATCTCGGCGCCGAGCGACCGCATCGCGTCGACGTGGAGGTCGACCGGTCGCCGGCCGATCCGGTCGCCGCCGGGGTTGCTGATGATGACCCGGCCGAAGCGGCTCAGGAGCGGCCCGAGGAGCATGAAGCTCGCCCGCATCTTCGCCGCCGCCTCGAGCGGGACGAAGAGCCACTCGACGTCGCCGGAGGCGACCTCGTACGTGCTGGGAGCGGGATGGTCGACGACCACGCCGAGGTCGCGGAGCGTCTCGGCCATGACCCGGACGTCCTCGATCTCGGGCACGTTCGTGAAGCGGCAGCGCTCGCCGGTGAGCGTGGCCGCGGCGAACATCTTGAGGGCCGCGTTCTTCGAGCCGCTGATGGCGACCGACCCGCTCAACGGCTGCCCGCCCTCGATCCGGAAGACCTCCCGCGCGACCGGTTCGGGATTGTATTCCCAGTGGAAGGGGCGGGCGTCAGCCATGGCTCGTCACCGACGACGTCCCTCGCGGTGGCGGCGTTCGGCGACGCGGATGCGGAGCAGGGCCTGCTGGAGGGCGGCCCGGGCGGCGGCCAGGTCGGCCCCTTCGGTGTAGCCCGACTCGAGCGCCGCCTCGGCCTGGCGGCGCGCCTCCTGGGCCCGCTCCAGGTCGATCTCGGCCGCCATGTCGGCGGTCTCGGCCATCACGACGACCTTGTCGGGCAGGACCTGGAGGAAGCCGCCGACGATCGCGAAGGCCTCCTCGCTGCCGCCCTTGCGGATCCGCAGCTCGCCGATGCCGAGCGTCGAGACGAGCGGGGCGTGGTGCGGCAGGACGCCGAGCTCGCCCTGGCTGCCCGGCAGGACGACCGCGTCGACCGTGTCCGCGTAGGCCAGCCGTTCGGGCGTCACGATCTCGAGCTGGAGGGGCATCGGGATCAGCCCGCCAGCCGTTCGGCGTTGGCCCGGACGTCCTCGATCGTGCCGGCCAGGAAGAACGCCTGCTCGGGCAGGTCGTCGACCTTGCCCTCGAGGATCTCCTTGAAGCTCGCGACGGTGTCCTTGATCGCGACGTAGGCGCCGGGCCGCCCGGTGAAGACCTCGGCGACGAAGAACGGCTGGCTGGCGAACCGCTGGAGCCGCCGCGCGCGGGCGACGGTCGCCTTGTCCTCGGCCGAGAGCTCGTCGATCCCGAGGATCGCGATGATGTCCTGGAGGTCGCGGTAGCGCTGGAGGACGCGCTGCGTCTCGCGGGCGACCTCGTAGTGCTCCTCGCCGACGACGAGCGGGTCGAGGACCCGCGACGTCGAGGTCAGCGGGTCGACCGCCGGGTAGATGCCGAGCTCGGCGATCGAGCGCTCGAGGCGGATCGTCGAATCGAGGTGGGCGAACGTCGTGGCCGGTGCCGGGTCGGTGTAGTCGTCGGCCGGCACGAAGACGGCCTGGAGCGAGGTGATCGAGCCGTTCTTCGTCGAGGTGATCCGCTCCTGGAGGCCGGCCATCTCGGTCGCGAGGTTCGGCTGGTAGCCGACGGCCGACGGCATTCGGCCGAGGAGCGCCGATACCTCCGAGCCCGCCTGGGTGAAGCGGAAGATGTTGTCGATGAAGAGGAGGACGTCGCGCTTCTCCTCGTCACGGAAATACTCGGCCATCGTCAACCCGGTCAGGCCGACCCGCTGGCGGGCGCCGGGCGGCTCGTTCATCTGGCCGAACACGAAGGCCGTCTTCTCGATGACGCCCGACTCGGTCATCTCGGCGATGAGGTCGTTGCCCTCGCGTGAGCGCTCGCCGACCCCGGCGAACACGGACACGCCGGCGTGCTCCTGGGCGACATTCCGAATGAGCTCCTGGATGATGACGGTCTTGCCGACGCCGGCCCCGCCGAAGATCCCGACCTTGCCGCCCTTCTTGAACGGGCAGATCAGGTCGATGATCTTGAGGCCGGTCTCGAAGACCTCGACGTCGGTCGTCTGCTGGTCGAACGGCGGCGCCTGGCGATGGATCGGCAGCGTCGCGCTGGCCCCGACCGGGCCCTTGCCGTCGATCGGCCGGCCGAGCACGTCGAAGACGCGACCGAGGGTGACCTCGCCGACGGGCACGGTGATCGGGCCGCCGGTGTCGTGGGCCGGCACGCCCCGCGCGAGACCGTCGGTCGTCGTCATCGCGACCGAGCGCACCCAGTTGTTGCCGAGGTGCTGCTGGACCTCGCAGACCAGGTCGTCCTGGCCTTCCCGGGGAATCGCCACGGCGTTGTAGATCGCCGGGAGCTG
>DASTEU010000335.1:0-2165 GCA_035709325.1 Candidatus Limnocylindrales bacterium
CGGAGCTTGCTGGCGACGGTCGGATCGACCGCGAGCAGGTCGCGCAGCGGCCGCCGCTCGTCGGCGGCCCGGAGCGCGGCCCGCTGGACGATGGCGTAGGCGTCCTCGCGCGACAGCCCGGCCCGCTCGACGAGCGCGACGAGGACCCGGCTGCTGGCGTGCAGCCCGAGGCCCCGCTCGATGTTCTCGCGCATCCGCTCGCCGCGGACGACGAGGCCCTCGACGAGGCCGGCGGTGCGGACGAGCATGTAGTCGAGGAGGATCGTCGCGTCCGGCAGGATCACTCGCTCGGCCGAGCTGTGGCTGATGTCGCGCTCGTGCCAGAGCGGCTGGTCCTCGAGCGCGGTATGGGCATAGCCGCGCAGCAACCGGGCCAGGCCGGCGATCCGTTCGGACAGGATCGGGTTGCGCTTGTGAGGCATCGCCGACGAGCCCTTCTGGCCGGCCTTGAACGGCTCCTGGAGCTCGCCGATCTCGGTGTGCTGGAGGTTGCGGATCTCGGTCGCGAAGCGCTCGAGGCCGCCACCGACGATCGCGATCGCGGCGAGGAGCGCGGCGTGGCGGTCGCGCTGGACGATCTGGGTGCTGGCCGGGTCGGCGTGGAGCCCCAGTTCGGCGAGGACCTCGGCCTCGACGTCCGGGGCGAGGTGGCTGTACGTCCCGACCGGCCCGCTGATCTTGCCGGTCGCGATCTCGTCGACCGCCGCCGCCAGGCGCCGCCGGCCACGGTCGAGCTCGAAGGCCCAGCCGGCCAGCTTGAGGCCGAACGTGATCGGCTCGGCGTGGACCGAGTGGGTCCGGCCCATCATCAGCGTCTCGGCCTCGGCACGGGCACGCCCGACGAGGACGCCGAGGAGCCGGTCGCAGTCGCGCAGGAGCAGCTCGCCCGCGGCCCGCAGCTGGAGCGCCAGTGCGGTGTCGACGACGTCGCTGCTCGTGAGGCCGAGGTGCAGGTAGCGGCCCTCGGGCCCGACCGACTCGGCGACCTGGCTGACGAAGGCGATGACGTCGTGGTCGGTCGTCTTCTCGATCTCGGCGATCCGATCGGGATCGACCGCGGCCCGGGCCTCGATCGCGGCGAGTGCGTCGGCGGGGACGAGCCCGCGGGCTGCCTGGGCCCGGGCGACGGCGAGCTCGACGCGGAGCATGTGCTCGAACCGGGCGCGATCGGTCCAGATCGCCCCCATCTCGTGGAGCGTGTAGCGGCGGATCACGCGACGCCCTCCGCAACCGGCTCCGGGAGCGAGGCCGCGATGTCGCGGCGGCGCAGGAGCCCCGGCCACGAGATGAGGTCGGCGGCCGCCTCGGCGATGGCCCGGGCGGCCGGCACGTCGCGGCCGCGCCCGACGACGGTCAGGATCCGGCCGCCGTCGGTCTCGTAGCCGTCCTGGCCCGCGCCCCGGCCGGCGCGGGGCCGCGTTCCGGCGTGGAAGACGAACGCGCCGGCCTCGCGGGCGGCCTCGATGCCCTCGATCGGCTCGCCCTCGCTCCGGCCGGCCGGGTAGTCGCCGGCGGCGAGGACGATCCCGACCGCGGCGGCGCGCATCGTCGGCACGAGGCCGCGCCCATCGAGGCCGAGGAACCTCGCCGCCTCACCAAGCTCGCGGCGCGCCGCCGCCCGCAGGAGCGGGCCGAGCGCCGTCGCGACCCGCGGCAGGATCACCTGCGCCTCGGGATCGCCGAACCGGGCGTTGCACTCGAGCAGGACCGGCCCCTCGGCGGTCAGCATGAGCCCCGCGTAGAGCGCTCCGACGAACGGCGTGCCGCGGGCGGCAAGGTCGGCCAGAAGGGGCCGGTGGACGGTCTCGACGATCCGGGCGACGGCCTCGTCGTCGAGGTCCGGCAACGGCGAGTAGGCGCCCATGCCCCCGGTGTTCGGGCCGCGGTCGCCGTCGAGGAGGCGCTTGTGGTCGCGAGCGGCCGGCAGCGCGAGTGCGTCGCGCCCGTCGCAGAGGGCGATCACGCTTGCCTCGAGGCCCTCGAGCCGCTCCTCGACCACCACGAGATCCCCGGGGGCCCCGGTGAAGAGGCGCTCGACGTCCTCGCGGACCCGATCCGCATCGGCGGGAGCATGGACGGCGACGCCCTTGCCCGCGGCCAGGCCGTCCTGCTTGACGACGAAGCCGCGGCCGGCATCGGCCAGCTCGTGGATCGCCCGGAGCGCC
>DASTEU010000336.1:0-5166 GCA_035709325.1 Candidatus Limnocylindrales bacterium
GATGGCGGCGCCCCATGTCGCCGGCGCGATCGCCCTGCTCAAGGCGACCCGCCCGCAGCTGTCGCCGGCTGAGGTCAAGGAGGCGCTCCAGTACCTCGGCAACCTCGACTGGAAGGTCGCGACCGATCCCGACCCCTACCACGAGCGGCTGCTCGACGTTTCGCGACTCGGGCCCCGCGGCGACTTCGGCGTTGGGGTCGGCCCGCCGATCGCGATTCCCGAAACCGGCGGCACCGCGAGTTATCCGATCACGCTTTCCCGGACGTCGAGCCACTTCGAGCGGATCGGGCTGTCGGTGTCGGGTGTTCCGGCCGGCGTCACCGCGCGGTTCGACCGGACGAGCCTCTACGGCTTCGACGCCCGGACCGCGACGCTCGATCTCGCGGTCCCGACCGCGACGAAGGAAGGGACGTACCCGGTCACGATCACCGCCTCCGAGCACGGGCTCGTCCGGACGGCCATCGCGACGCTGGTCGTCACCGGCGACGCCCCCGTCGCCCGCCCGCCGGCCGTCGACCCGCAACCCGGCTCGACCGTCGGTCCTGCGACGGTGCCCGCCCGGATCTCCTGGCCGGCGGCCTTCGACGCCAGCCCGATCTCCGCCTACGAGGTCCAGTCGCGAATCGACGGCGGCGCGTGGGGCGGGACGATCTCCACGAGCGGATCGACGCGGACCGCCCAGTCGATCCAGGAGGTCGGGCGCACCTACCAGTACCGCGTGCGGGCCCGCGACGCGGCCGGCATCTGGAGTGCCTGGGCCAGCGGCCCTACGTACACCGGAGACCTCGTCCAGGAGGCGTCGCTGCGGGTCGCGTATCGCGGCACGTGGAGCGTCCAGAAGACGACGAGCGCCTCGGCCGGCGGGACCCGCTACGCGACCGCGGCCGGAGCAAGTGCCAAACTCGCGTTCCGTGGCCGCGCCATCGGGCTCGTGGCTCCCGTCGGTCCCGGCCGCGGCTCGGCCCGGATCTACTTCGACGGCGTCCACCGGACGACGATCAATTTCGCTTCCGCGACGACCCGCGGCCAGGTCGTGATGTACGCGATCGGTTCCGCCACGTATGGCGTCCACACGATCGAGCTGCAGCTCGTCGGCAACGGCCGCGTGGACGTCGACGCGTTCGTCACCCTCCGTTGATGCCCGGGCCGCCCGGCAGTGGCGGCCCGTTTGCACGATCACGCTATAGTCACGGTCCGGTCGAAATGTACGAGGACCTGCCGTGGCACGCTCGATGTGGAAGGGCGCCATCCAGTTCGGTCTGGTGACGATCCCGGTCAAGCTCTATGTCGCGACCGAATCGAGTTACCAGGTCCGTTTCAACATGCTCCACGAGAAGGACCTCTCGCGGATCCAGATGAAGACCTGGTGCCCGGTCGACGAGGAGATCATCTCCCGCGCCGACACGGTCAAGGGTTACGAATACGCGCCAGACCAGTACGTCGTGATCACCGACGAGGACCTCGAGAACGTGCCGCTCAAGACGGTCCGCACGATCGAGATCGAGCAGTTCACCCGCGCCGAGCGGGACGACTCGAACACGCGCTTCGTCAAGCAGGCCTACTACCTCGAGCCCGACAAGATCGGACGCAAGGCGTTCTACCTCCTGCGCTCGGTCCTCGAGGAAGAGGGCCTCACGGCGATCTGCAAGGTCGTGATCAAGGACCGCGAGGCGCTTGCGGCGATGGATCCGTTCTCCGACACGATGCTCCTCACGACCCTCCACTGGCCCGACGAGGTCCGCTCGACCAAGGAGCTCGATCTGCCCGACGACGAGCTCGACTTCAAGCCGGCCGAGCTCGCGATGGCCAAGCAGCTCGTCTCGGCGATGACCGGGGAGTTCGAGCCCGAGAACTACAAGGACGAGTACCGCGACGCGCTCATGAAGGTGATCGAGGCCAAGATCGAGGGCCACGAGGCCGTCGTGCCGGAGCCCGTCGAGGAGACCGGTAACCTCGTCGATCTCATGGCCGCGCTCGAGGCGTCGGTCAAGGCGACGAAGGATGCCCGCGGCGAGACGCGCCCCGTTTCGGTGTCGGAGGCGAAGAAGGCCCGGGCGAAGCGTGCGGCCGACGAGGACGAGGCCGCCGGCAAGCCGGCCGCGCGGGGTCGGTCGAAGAAGGCCAGGGAGGCTGACGAGGAGCTGGCCGAGGCAGCATCGGGCGGTTCGCGGCCCCGCCGGAAGAAAAGCGCCTGATCGCCCATGCCCCACGGCCGGCGGCCGATCATCCGGAGCTTCCCGCGGGCCGACCGAGCGTTCCAGGAAGAGGTCGAACGCCTCGTCCGAACGCGCATCGACCTTTCCGGCGAAGACGCCCATGCGCGGCTCGAGGCGCTGCTCCGCGAGCAGTACCCGGCCGCGCGGGTCAACCCGCAGGACCCGCTGGCGTCGTTCGGGGACGACACCGAGATCTGGTACGTCTACCGTCGCGACGCCCCGGCGGCGAGCGCAGGCGTCGCCCCGACCGGCTCGCCGGAAGCCGCGCCGGAAGCAGATTCCGGGCCGGGGGCGCACGCTTCTGAGCCGGCCGCGACGGCCGCATCCCCGCCGGCCGACGCCCGCTCGCCCCACGCCTCGCGTCCGATCTACAGTGCGGCCGCGAGCGCGGCGATGATCGGAGTGCCGGTGTCGATCCTCGTCGGCTGGGACGAGACCTTCGGCTACGTCTCGGCCCGCCCCACGTCGTCAGGCGTCCGGCTCTACTCGCGCGACGACATCGAGGACTTGCTCACGGTGAAGCGGTTGACGACCGCGGGCCAGGAGCCCGAGGCGATCCGCGCGGCGCTGGCCGAGGCCCGGGCGATCCGCAGGGCCGGACCGTTCGGGATCCACGGATCGGGTCGCCGGATGCTGATCCTGCTCGCCGAGCGGGATCCGTACGCGGCCGAAATGGCTGAGTACTTCCTGCGGACCGAAGGCTACGACGTCGACGTCGCGTTCACCGCCCAGGAGGCGGAGGGTCGCGTCGCGGATCGACGGCCGGATCTCTCGATCGTCGAGCTGCTGATCTCGGGCGGCGGCGGCGCCGAGCTCTGTGCCCGGCTCAAGGCGCAGACGGGCGGGGCCGTCGTCGCGATCTCTGCCCTCGACTTCGAGGACGCTGCGTTGCGCTCCGGAGCCGACGCCTTCCTGACCAAGCCGCTCGACCCGCTCACGCTGGTCTCCACGATCAAGGACCTCCTCGGCGAGAGCGCGCTCGTCCGGCCGCGGGTCGTCTCGTGATCGAGCGGCTCGCGAGCGGTCAGGCCCATCTCGACGCCGTCCTCGGCGGAGGGCTCCCGGCTTCCTCGATCAACCTGATCGCCGGCGCCCCGGGGACCGGCAAGACGATGCTCGCCGCCCAGTACCTGTTTCACAACGCCTCCGCCGACCGCCCCGGGGTCTATCTCGCGACGACGACCGAACCGCTCGAGAAGATGGTTCGTTACGGCCAGGAGCTTTCGTTCTTCGATCGCGGCCTCATCGGCACGGTGGTCCTCTACGAGAGCCTCTACGAGCCCCTCGCGACCGGCGGCCTGCAGGCCGTCATCGAACGTGTCATCGAGATCCTCCGGGACGTCCGGCCGGGCTTCATCGCGTTCGACTCGTTCAAGGCGCTCCGCCCGTTCGCGGCCGACGACCTGGCGCATCGGCGCTTCGTGAGCGAGCTCGCCGGGCGGCTGTCGGCGCTCCCGGTGAACACGTTCTGGGTCGGCGAGTACGGGGCCCGCGAGCTCGCCGAGTCGGCCGAGGCCGCCGTCGCCGATTCGATCATCGTCCTCCGCTCGAGCCAGCAGGGCCAGCGGACGCTGCGTTACCTCCACGTCGAGAAGCTGCGCGGCGGCGGTTACCAGACCGGCGAGCACGCCTACCGTCTCAGCGAGCACGGTCTGAGCGTCTTTCCCCGCCTCGCCGACCCGCTCGATGTCGCCCGGCCCGAGCCGTCGGCGGAGCGAATCTCGCTCGGCTCGCCCGAGCTCGACGGGCTCATCTCCGGCGGCGTCTGGGCCGGTACGTCGACCCTGGTGATCGGGCCGTCCGGGGCCGGCAAGACGATGCTCGCCCTGGACTTTCTCACGGCAGGCGCCCGTGCCGGGCGGCGTGGCGTGTTCGCGACGCTCCAGGAGACGTCGAGCCAGCTGGCTCGCGTCCTCGCGGGCGGCCGGCAGGCGAGATTCGACGGCCACGTCGAGGTCCATCGGCGGTCGCCGGTCGACATGTACATCGACGAGTGGGTCCACGAGCTGCTCGAGGTCGTGGAGCGGACCGACGAGGAGCTGCTCGTGGTCGAAAGCCTCTCGGACCTGCGGATCGCGTCGCCCGACGAGACCCGGTTCGAGGAGTACGTCTACTCGCTCGGCCAGCGCTGCGCCCGGACGGGCACGACGGCCCTGCTGACCCTCGAGTCGCGGCCGGCCTTCGCGTTCGCCGGCTCGATCGCGACGGCGCTCTCCCACCTCGCCGACAACATCATCCTCATCGGATACCACGTCGACGGCCATCTCGTCCGCCGCGCGATCCACGTCCTCAAGTCGCGGGGCTCCGCCCACGACCAGGCGATCCGCGAGTTCGTCATCGGGGCCGACGGGATCACGATCGGCGGCGAGCTGGCGATCGAGCTCGAGCTTTCAAACGGCGGCCGGCCGCTCACCGAGCCTGGCTGACCGCCGCTCGACGCTTCGATGCCCCTCGATCGCTACCACGCCAAGCGTGACTTCTCGAAGACGCCCGAGCCGGCCGGCGACGCCGCCGCGGCGGCCGCGGCCCGACGCGCGTCGAGCGGGCGGTTCGTCGTCCAGCGCCACCGCGCAACCCGGCTCCACTACGACTTCCGGCTCGAGATGGGCGGCGTCCTCGCGAGCTGGGCGGTCCCCAAGGGCCCGACCCTCGACCCGGCCGTCCGGCGGATGGCCGTCCACGTCGAGGACCACCCGCTCGAGTACTTCGACTTCGAGGGTGTGATCCCGAAGGGCCAGTACGGGGCCGGCGACGTCATCGTCTGGGACTGGGGCACCTATGTCGCCGAGGACGAAACACCCGACCCCGTCGCGGCCGTCGAAGCCGGCGAGCTGAAGTTCGAGCTCCGCGGTGAGAAGCTGCGGGGTCGGTTCACGATCGTCCGGACGAGCCGCCGGCCGGGCAGCGCCCCGACGACGGCCTTCGAGGACGAATCGGAGCAGTGGCTCCT
>DASTEU010000337.1:0-4987 GCA_035709325.1 Candidatus Limnocylindrales bacterium
GATCCTGCCGCTGCTCTACGTCGAGCGCGGGGCCCAGATGACGTTCGTCCTCCAGTCGGTCCTGCTGCTCGTGTCGGGCGTCTACTACTCGGTCGACGTGTTGCCGGGCTGGATGCAGGTGCTCTCGCGCCTGTCGCCGGCGACGTACGTTCTCGACGGCGTGCGCCTGGGCCTCATCGACGGGGCGCCGATCACCGCGCTGTGGCACGACGTCTGGCCGCTCGTCGTCATGGGCATCGTCCTGATCCCGTTCGGGCTCTGGGCGTTCTCCAGGGCCGAGCGCTACGCGAAGCGGACCGGCAAGCTCAAGAGGGTGGGTTGAGAGGCATGCACGCGTTCGATCGGGCGACCGAGCCGGTGCAGCTCGGCGACCTTCCGGCCTTCGGCTGGTCCGCGGCCTTCGAGGCGAGTTTCGGGCCTCACCGCGCCGCCGGGCTCGCCCCGGCCCGGGTCCTCGCCGAGGACCGCGGCTCGTACGTCGTGCGGACCGCGATCGACGAGCGCCGGGCAAGCGTCACCGGCCGGTTCCGGTTCGACGCCGGCGACGACCCGGCGGCCTACCCGGCCGTCGGCGACTGGGTCGCGATCGAGCCGCGCGAGGTCGACGCGTCGATCCACGCGGTCCTGCCGCGCCGAACGACCGTGATTCGCCACGCTCCCGGCCGGCAGACCACGGCCCAGGTCATCGCGGCCAACGTCGATGTCGTCTTCGTCGTCGCCTCCCTCAACGCCGATCTCAACCTGCGTCGTCTCGAGCGGTACCTCGCCTTCGCCTGGGAGAGCGGCGCCGAGCCGGTCGTCGTCCTGTCCAAGGCCGACCTCACCGACGACGTCGCGGCGAGCGTCGCCCTCGTGGAGTCGGTAACGGTCGGGGCGGCGCTGCTCATCGTGAGTGCGATCGACGGCCGCGGCCTCGACGAGCTCCGGTCGCGGATCGGGCCGGGTCGGACGGTTGCCTTCGTCGGCTCGTCGGGCGTCGGCAAGTCGACGCTGCTCAACACGCTCGCCGGCGACGAGCTGGCGGCCGTGAAGGAGATCCGCGAGGACGACGCCCGCGGCCGCCACACGACCTCCCGCCGTCAGCTCCACCGCATCCGGGGTGGCGGGCTGATCCTCGATACGCCGGGCATGCGCGAGCTCGGGCTCTGGGACGCGGAAACCGGCCTCGACCGTTCCTTCGCCGACGTGGAAGTGCTGGCCGCCGGCTGCCGGTTCCGCGACTGCAGCCACGCCGGCGAACCGGGCTGCCGGATCCTCGCGGCGATCGCGACCGGTGAGCTGGACCGGGCCCGTCTCGAGGGCTGGCGCAAGCTCGAGCGCGAGGCGCGTCACCTCGAACGTCGTGTCGACGCCCTGGCCCGGGCCGAGGAGCGGCGGCGCTGGAAGGCGATCGGCAAGTCGGTCGGCCGGCACATGGACGCCAAGTACGGGAGGGGTGGATGGTGATCGAGACTCGGGAGCTCCAGGTCGCGCTGCCCGCCGTCCCGGGGCTGCGCTTCCGGCGATTTGCCGGCGAGGCCGACTACGTCGGGATGGTCGCCGCGAACATGGCCGCTCGCCGCGACGCCGGCGTGGAGGAGGCGGTGTCCGTCGAGGGCATCACCAACCAGTACGCCCACCTGACGAACTCCGACCTCGAGCGCGACCTCGTGATTGTCGAGATCGAGGACCGGATCGTCGGCTACGTCCGCGTCGAGTGGCTCGACCAGACCGACGGCGGACGGAGCTACGACCGGGTCTGCATCCTCGAACCCGGTGCCCGCGGCCACGGGATCGGCGCGGCGATGCTCCGCTGGAGCGAGGCCCGGATCCGCCAGATCGCGGCGGGCCACGACGCGGACCGACCGCGCTGGTTCGGGGCCGAGAACTGGGATGCCGACGAGCGCGGGCGGCGCATCCTGCTCACGAACGGGTATGCGCCGGTGCGGACCTTCTTCGACATGGTCCGTCCCACCCTCGACGACCTGCCGCCGGTCGAGCTGCCGGAGGGTTTCGCGGTTCGCCCGATCGGGCCGGCCGACCTGCGGGCGGTGTGGGAGGCCGAGGGCAAGGCGTTCCGCGATCATTGGGGCGGCGTCGACGAGAGCGAGGAGGCCTTCCAGCGCTTCGTGAACGAGCCGCGCCTGGACCCCTCGCTCCACGTCGTCGCCTTCGCCGGCGACGAGGTGGCCGGCGCCGTCCTCAACATCATCGACGACGCCGAGAACGCCCTCTTCGACCGGCAGCGGGGCCTGCTCGACTCGGTGTTCGTCCGCCGTCCCTACCGTCAGCGAGGCCTTGCCCGGGCGCTCATCGCCCGGAGCCTGCACCTGCTCCGGGAGCGGGGCATGACGAGCGCCTGGCTCGGCGTCGACGCTGACAACGCCAACGCGGCGCTCCACCTCTACAGGACGTGCGGCTTCGAGATCGGCCGGAGCACGACGGCTTATCGCAAACCGCTCGACGACACGGGAGACGAGTGATGGTGACGAATTCGGTACGTCGGACCGGGACGGCCCCGCCGCCGCGAGGACTCGTCCTGCGGCCGTTCGAGCTCGAGCGCGACCTCGACGGGCTCGTCGAGTTGATCGGCGCCTCGCACCTGGCCGACGGCGTGGACTGGCTCCCGGCCGCGGAGAGCTTCCGGGTCGAGCTCGAGCACCGGCCCGACTTCGATCCGGCGCGGGACATCCTGATCGCGGAGCTCGACGGCGTGTTCGTCGGCGCGGCCGAGCACGTGGTCCGGACCCGCGACGACACGATCGTCCACCACATCGATGGCTGGGTCCGGCCCGGCCACCGCCGGTGCGGAATCGGTCGGGCGCTCCTGCACTGGTCGGAGGAACGGGCCCGCGAGGCCGCCGCCGCGAATCCAGGTTCCTTGCCCCACGCGCTCACGTCGTGGCCCGACGAGCAACAGGTCGGCACGATCGCGCTGCTCGAGTCCGAGGGATACGGAATCCTGCGCTACGGCTTCATGATGCTTCGCCGCCTGGCCGATCCCATCCCGGACGCCCCCCTCCCCGCCGGCCTCGAGATCCGGCCGGTCCGGCCCGAGGACCACCGCCGGATCTGGGACGCCGACGTCGAGGCCTTCCGCGACCACTGGAAGTCACCGGTCCGAACCGACGCGGACTTCGAGGGGTGGTTCGCGGAGCCCGAGCTCGACACGACGCTCTGGCGGGTGGCCTGGGACGGGGACGAGGTGGCGGGCTCGGTGATGAGCTTCGTCTTTACCGAGGAGAACGAGCGCCTCGGCGTGAAGCGCGGCTGGCTCGAGCACGTCTCGGTGCGCCGAGCGTGGCGCCGGCGCGGCCTCGCCTCTGCCTTGATCGCCGTATCGCTGCGAGGGCTCCGCGACCGCGGCCTCGACGAAGCGGCGCTCGGGGTCGACGCCGAGAACACGACCGGCGCGCTCCGACTTTACGAGCGGCTCGGCTTCTACCGTCACCGGACCGGCGTCCTCTACACGAAGTCGCTGTAGGCGACTCAGAGGAGGCGCCGGCCAAGCCGGGACGCGGCTCCCGGGCCGGCCATTCCTGGCGGCGGTCAGGCGAGCAGCCGGCCGCCGTCACGGACCAGCTCGAGCCAGGCTCGCTCGCGGCCGATCGTCGTCGTCGAGCCGTGGCCCGGCAGGACCGCGATCCGGTCCTCGAGGGTCGTCAGGCGCGCCAGCGACTCGACCATCGCCGCCGGGTCGCCGCCGGGCAGGTCGACGCGGCCCCAGCCGCCGGCGAAGAGCGTGTCGCCACTGAGCAGGACGCCCTCGTCGGCGGCGAGCAGGCAGACCGAACCCTCCGTGTGCCCGGGCGTGTGAAGGACGGTGAGGCGCAGCGCGCCGAACCGGATCTCGCCACCCTCGGCCAGCTCCACTGCCGGCACCGAGGGCGGAATGTCGAACGGCGCCCAGAGGGGCTCGGGATGCTCGAGCCGATGCCGATCGAGGGGATGGACGGCGATGGCGGCGCCGGTGTGCTCGGCGACCGGGGCGTTGTCGCCGATGTGGTCCCAGTGGCCGTGGGTCGAGACGATGAGCTTGAGAGTCCAGCCCCGCTCGGCGAGCTCGTCGGAGATCCAGGCCAGCGACGGCGTCGCAGTGTCGATCGCGATGGCCTCGCGCGATCGGGGATCGGCGAGGACGTGGACGTTCGTCGCGATCGGCCCGACGACCCGGCTCAGGCGCTCCATCAACCCCGTCGGGCGCCTCAGCTCTCCAGCGTGGTCCGGATGCAGTCGAACGTCTGGCCGATCATCTTGTTTGCGGTGCCTTCGATGAGGCGGGCCCCGACCGAGGCAAGCGTCCCCCCGATGAGGACGTCGGCGGCCCAGTTCATGACCGTCGGCTCGTCGGCTGCCTGGCCGCCGCTCAGGGCCATCGTCGCCGTTGCGTCGACGGCGCTCCCGGGCGCCTGGCCGCGAGCCTTGATCACCGCCCGGTTCGGCTCGTCCCGCACGGCGATCTCCATGTCGACGATGAAGCGGGCGCTGATGAAGCCGATCCCGACCTTCGCCTTCGCCTTGAAGTGGGTCTCGTCGATCACCTCGATGCTCTCGACGCCGGGGCCGCAGCCACCGACCTGGTTCGGGTCCATGAGGAACGACCAGACGCGGTCACGGGGCGCCTTGATCTCGACGGTGCCTTCGAACTTCATCGACGCCTCCAGATCGGGTCAGTGGCCAAATGGGATCGAGCCGCTCAGGTAGCCGGCGGCATCCTTGACGAACCGCGTCCGGCAGCCGAGGCTGCAGAACGCGTAGACGACGCCCTCGTGCTCCGCCAGGTGCCGGGCGTGGGCGGCGTCGACGGTCATCCCGCAGACGGGGTCGAGCAGGACGATGTCGTCGGCGACGTGGGCGATCGCAGTGTCCCCCGTGCTCCGGCCGCCCTCGGCCTCGCCGGCGACGGTCGCCGGTCCGGGTGAGGCGACGAACGCCGCCCGGCCGCGGCGGACCTGGACGAGCTCGGCGAGGATGGAGAGGGCGATCTCCTCGGGCGTCTCGGCGCCGA
>DASTEU010000338.1:0-3317 GCA_035709325.1 Candidatus Limnocylindrales bacterium
CGATGCGTCGGCCACGCCGTTCGCCCGCCAGTCGGGCGAGCTGAGCGGCGAGGCGCGGGTCGCGATCGACTTCAACTGCGGCGAGCTGACGGTCGGCACCGGCGGCGGTTCGACCTGGGCACTCGAGGGCCGCTCCGACGACGGGGTCGTGCCGACGATCGAGCAGGAAACCGGCGGCCTGCGCCTCGAGTCGGAGGAGGGCCGTGGGTTCTTCGGGATCGCCGAGGGCCGTTCGTCATGGACGCTCACCCTGCCGACGGACCCGACGCTCCGCGTCGACGTCGGCCTCAACGCCGGCTCGGGGACGATCGATCTCGGCGGCGCCCGCCTCGGCAACGTCGAGGCCCAGGCGAACGCGGGCTCGATCCGGGTCGATCTGCGCGACGCCGTCGCGATCGGCTCGCTCGACGTCTCGGTCAACGCCGGATCGGCCGTCGTCTGGCTGCCGGAGCTCGCGATCCAGGGCGAGATCTCGGCGAACGCCGGGTCGGCCACGATCTGCGCGCCCGAAGGCGTCGGCCTCCGCCTCGTCGTCGGCAGCAACCCGATCTCGTCGAACGACTACGGGTCGCAGGGCCTCGTCCAGGTCGGGGACGCCTGGGAGACCGCCGACTTCGCTTCGGCCGACGTCAGGATCGACCTGGTCACCGAGGCGAACGCCGGCAGCTTTTCGCTCAACCCGCAGCGTACCTGCGCGGGCTGACCGACCGGTCGATGGACTATTCGGTCGTGCTGCTCGGGGTCGGCGGCCTGGTCGGCGGCCTTGTCCTGCTCGCCCGAGGCTTCCTCGCCTACCGGACCGGCACCCGGATCGCCGACACGTCGGGGTCGCGGATCGCCTCCGCCGCCGTCGGCGAGGTGCTCGTCAGCGGCGTCGTCGAACCGGCCGAGGTCACGCTCGTGTCGCCCCTCCAGAGCGTCCCGTGCGTCTACTATCGCGCCCGGATCGACGACTCGGACGGCGACAGTTCGACGACCTCGTTCCGCGAGGAGCGTGCGGTCGGCTTCCGGATCCGCGACGAGACCGGCGAGCTGCGGGTCTTCCCGCGCGGCGCGCGGTTCGACGTTCCGACCCGCTTCGAGGAGCGGAGCGGGGCCTTCGGCGACGAACCGCCCGGCCTGCGCCTGCGGGCGGGTGGCGCCTTCGGTCCGGCCGCGGCAGATCGCGATGCCCAGATCGCGGCCCTGCTGACCGTCCAGCCGGCCGGTCGGGGCATCGGCGACGCCGGACCCGGGGATGGCGGGAGCTGGGGCAGCCGCTCATGGTCGGGGCTGAACGTCGCGGTCGGAAGCCGGTCGCGGCGGCGCCGCTACACCGAGGCCCGCCTGGAGCCTGGCGAGGTCGTCACGGTCCTCGGTCGGGCGCTGCCTTTCGACCAGCTCGACGATCCGGAATGGGCCGACCACCTCGAGGGCGGCGATCCGCTCCTCGACGACGCCGAGATCGCCGCCGACCTGGCGGCGGCCCGAGCGGCCGGCCGGCTCCACGACGACCCGGCAGACGCCTGGGGCAACGCCGCGATCCCGGGCTTCGGGATCGGCCGGCCGGTCCGTAAACCGGAACTCCACGAGGCGGCCCACGGGCCGGCCCTGGCGGGAACGGCCGATGCCGAACGCTACGCCCGGACGTTCGAGATCGCGCCAGACACCCTCGTCATCGCCGCCGCGCCGGACGTGCCGCTCGTTGTCGCGGCCGGCCCGCCCGAGGCGGCCGCCGAGCGCCACGAACGGGCGTTCCTCGCCGGGCTCGTCGGGGCCGTGATCGCGATTGCGTCGGCGATGTGGCTGGCGATCAGCGTCGGCGGGGGAAACGCCGGATGACCCCGACCGGGCTCGCCGCGGTCTTCGCGGTCGTTCTCGTCGCCCTCGTGATCGCCTTCCTCGTCCTCTCGACGTACAACGCGGTCGTCGCCCTGCGCCTCCGCATCGACAAGGCGTGGGCCAACATCGACGTCGCGCTGAAGCAGCGCTTCGACCAGCTCCCCAGCCTCGTCGAGGCGGTCCGCGACGTCATGGCCTGGGAGCAGGAGGTCCTGACGGAGGTGACCCGGGCCCGCGCCGCCTACGCGCCGGATGCGCCGATCCCGGACCAGGCAGCCGCGTCCGCGGCGACGACATCCGCCGTGCGCTCCCTCTTCGCCGTCGTCGAGCGCTACCCGGAGGTCCGCTCCGCGGCCAACGTCCTCGCCCTCCAGGAGGAGATCGAGCGGCTCGAAGGCCTGATCGCCGACCGCCGCGAGCTCTACAACGACCAGGTCTTCCGCCACAACACCCGGATCGCCCAGGTCCCGGCCGTCTTCCTCGCCTGGCTGTTCGGGTGGCGGCCGCGGCCGTTCTTCGAGGCCGAGGCGGCCGATCGCGTCCGCCCCGCCGCCGAGGTCGGGCCGGCGTCGTGAGCCCGAAGCCTGCGCCCACACGGCCCGTGCCTGCGCAGCGAGTGCCGGCCGGCCCGACGCTGATCCTGGTCCGCCACGGCCAGACCGACTGGTCGGAGAGCGGGCAGCACACCGGCTGGACCGACGTGCCGCTCAACGACGCCGGTCGGCGCCAGGCAGGCATGCTCGCCGCCCGGCTGGCCGGCCACACGTTCTCGCTCGTCCTGTCGAGCCCGCTCTCGCGGGCGCTCGATACCTGTCGGGCCGTGGGGCTCGGAGAGGATGCCCAGGTCGACCCCGACCTGCGCGAGTGGGACTACGGCGACATCGAGGGTCGGACGACCGACGAGATCCGGAAGACCCGGCCCGGCTGGACGGTCTGGGCCGGCCCGGTCCCGGGCGGCGAGACGGTCGAGGACGTCGGGCGGCGGGTGGACCGCGTGATCGAGCGGACGCTGCAGGTCGACGGCGAGGTCGCGGTCTTCGGCCACGGCCACTGCCTCCGGATCCTCGCGGCCCGCTGGCTCGGCCTCGAACCCGCGGCGGGCGCGCTGTTCGAGCTCTCGACCGCGACGGTCTCGCGGCTGGGCTGGGAGCGAGAGCGACGCGTGATCGAGCTCTGGAACGGGGGCGCCCATCTCGAGCCGCGTTGAGCCCGCCGGCTGAGCTGCCCGTTCAGCTGTGGGTCGCCCGCTCGGCGGCTGGGTCGCCCGTTCATCTGCTGGGTCTCGGCTGCTGCTGAGTCGCCTCGTGACCTCGGGGGCGCGGGTAGCCCCCACGAACGACGGCTCAATCCACCCCGATGGCGCGGAGCCCCTTCACGATTCCGACGATCCTGGGTCGCGCGTCGGTCAGCGCGGGTCGCCGGCGGTCGCTGTTTCGCGTGGCGGTACAAGGGACCGGTGAGAGCGACCGGGAGCGGGTCGGGCGGGTCGCCGGCGG
>DASTEU010000339.1:0-7115 GCA_035709325.1 Candidatus Limnocylindrales bacterium
CAAGGGCGTGGCCATCACGACCGAGACGGGCGCCCACTACGTCTTCAAGAAGGCCGAGGACATGGACAAGACCGGCGTCCGGCTTCGTATGAACCCGCCCGTTCGCTGGGGGTCCGAGGGACATGGCGACTACCTGCTGCAGGGCCTGCGCGACGGCCGCGTGAACCAGATCGCGACCGACCACTCGCCGCACACCTCCGAGGAAAAGCTCACTGACAGCATCTGGACCGCCATCAGCGGCTTTCCGGGCGTCGAAACGAGCGTCTCCTACTTCCTCACCTACGGCGTCAATGCCGGACGGATGAGCCTCCAGGAGCTCGTCCGGGCGACGTCCGACGGCCCCGCCCGGACCTGGGACATGTGGCCCCAGAAGGGCGCCATCCGGCTCGGGTCGGACGGCGACCTCACGATCGTCGACCTGAAGAAGGAAGGCATCCTCCGCGACGACGATCTGCACAGCAAGAACCACGTGACGCCGTTCGACGGCGACGCCATCAAAGGCGCCCCCGTGGCGACGATCGTCCGAGGTCAGATCGTCATGCGCGAAGGCGAGATCGTCGGCCAGGCGGCGGGTCGAATGGTCCGCCCGCGTGCGGCTGCCGACCGCTCAGCACGTACCAAGGAGCCCGTCGCCGTCGGCTGACCCTGCTCTCTCCTCCAGGCAACGAGCCCGTCGCGTCGCGACGGGCTCGTTGCCTTTCTGCGCTCGACTGCCTCAGGAGGCCGGCGCGCCGCCCGCCCGCCCGGCGGCGTGCTCGATCGCCCGCCGGACCCAGACCCGGACCATCTCGGTCCGGTACCAGGCCGAGCCGCGCATGTCGTCGAGGGTCTCGATCCGCTCGGCGTAGCCGTCGGCGATCGCGGCCAGGACGTCGGGCTCGAGGCGCCGGCCGCGGGCGGCGGCCTCCAGGTCGCCGAAGCGCTGGGGCGTCTCGGCGGCCGCCCCGACCGCGACCCGGACGTCGGCCGCGGTCCCGTCCGCGGCGAGCCGGACGACGGCGGCGACGCCGACGCACGGCCGGTCCTCCGATGAGCGGGTCACGTACTTCTCGTAGACGCCGCCGCTGCCGGCCGGCGGGATCGGCACCCGGACGCCGGTCACGATCTCGGCGGGCTCGATCGCGGTCTCGTAGAAGGCGACGAAGAAGTCGCCGATCGGGATCGACCGGGCGCCGTTGGGGCCCGCCACGTCGACCTCGGCGTCGAGGGCCAGAAAGACCGCCGGCGGGTCCGACGCGTAGTCGGACTCGGCGAGCACGCCACCGACCGTCGCGGCGTTGCGGACCCGGACGTTGGCGACGACCGCGAAGACCTCGGCGAGGAGCGGCAGCCGCTCCCGGACGAGCGGGTCGAGCTCGACGTCGCGGTGCCGGACGAGCGCGCCGAGGGCGATCTGGCCGTCGCGCTCCTCGATCCGGTCGAGGTCCGGGATCCGGTTGAGGCTGACGAGCGCCGCCGGGGCGATCAGGCGCTGGCGGAGCATGATCGTCAGGGCCGTCGCGCCGGCGACGACCTTCGCCTCGTCACCGAGCTCGTCGAGCAGGCGGATCGCCTCGGCGAGCGTCTCCGGCTGGTGGAACGTCAGCTCGTGGGGCATCGATCGACCTCCTTCGTCCTGACCGTACCCGCCCCGCCGGGGCTACTGGTCACCGTTCCCGCCGAGGTCAACCCCGTCGGCGGAGCGGCCGCGGAGCGCGGCCAGGACCCGCTCTGGCGTCATCGGGATCCGGCGAATGCGGACGCCGACCGCCTGCTCGACCGCGTTGGCGATCGCCGGCGCGACCGGGCTGGGGCTGAGCTCGCCGGCCATCTTGGCCCCGAACGCGCCGCTGCCAGGCGCGCCCGTCAGGAGGACGATCCGGGGTGTCGGGACGTCCGTCGCCGTCGGCAGGCGGTAGTCCGCGAGCGTCTGGGTCGAGACGATGCCTTCGTCGATCAGGAGCTCCTCCATCAGCGCCGCCCCCAACCCCTGCGCGAAGCCGCCCTCGATCTGGCCGCGGTGGGCGATCGGGTTGATGACCGTGCCGCTGTCCGCGGCGATCGTCGCGTCGACGATCCGGATCGCTCCGGTCTCCCGGTCGACGGATGCGACGACGCCCATGGCGGCGAACGTGAAGTCGACCACGTCGGCCTCGCCCTCGGCCGTCGAGTCGAACGAGCCGATGACCTCGAGACCCTCGGCGGCGGCCTGAACGAGGGCCGCCTCCCACTCAGCCGGCGACGGCTCCCCGAGCGCGGCTCGCAGCTGCTCGGCGGCCCGTTGCGCGGCTCGACTGGCGATGAATGTCACGCGGCTCGCCCCGACGCCGAGGTCCTGTGATGCGGTCGCGGTCGTCTGCTGGCGGGAAACGACCCGATCGACGGTCGTCCCCAGGGTCCGGGCGACGACCCGGGCGAGCATCGTGTGGACGCCGGCGCCCTGGTCGGGCAGTCCGGTGAGGATCTCGACCCTGCCGTCCGTCGCCGCTCGCAACGTGACTGATTGGCGACCCCCTTCCATCCGCCGCGCGACGAGAGCGACGCCGAACCCATGATCGGACGGGAGCCCGGCCGGCGCTCCCGACGCAAGGGCGTCGAGCACCTCGGCCGCCATCGGCTGCCGGATCCGCTCGCCCTGGACGGACACGGAGCCCTCGCGAACGATGTTCCGGCGGCGGAACTCCACCGGATCGAGCCCGACCGCGGCGGCCAGTCGGTCGACGTGTGACTCGCTCGCGAAGGCCGCCTGGAGCTCGCCCGGACAGCGCATATGACCGCCCGGCACACTGTTCGTATAGACCGTCCGCATGACGATCCGGAGAGCCGGCACGTCGTACGGCGCCATGACGTCCAGACCGCCCGGCAGGATCAGCTCCGGCAACGGCTTGGCCCCGGCATATGCCCCACCGTCGAACAACAGGTCGGCGGCGTGGGCGACGATCCGGCCTTCGCGCTCGAGGCCGGTCCGGAGGCGGATCGAGCCACCGTGCCGCGGGGCATACGCCCGTAGCTCCTCGTCGTAGGCCGCGACGAACCGGACGGGGCGTCCGGTGCGCCGGGCCAGGATGATCAGGACGTACTCGTCGATCGAGAGGCCCTTGCCGCCGAAGTCGCCGCCGATCACGGCGCTGTCGACTTCGACGAGCTCCGTCGGCGTGTCGAGAGCGGTCGACAGCTGGAGGCGGAGTGAGAACGGCGCCTTGTTCGTCGTGATGACCTGGACCCGACCGTCGGGGCCCGGGACGACGGCCGAAGCGTGGGGCTCGATGTAGCCCTGGTGCTGACGCCCGGTCGAGAACGACTCCTCGACGAAGATCGCGGCACCGGCCAGGACGGTCTCGAGCGCCCCGTCGGTCGGCGGGCCCTTCCGGGCGACGAGCTCACCCTGGATGTTCGGGTGGCTCGTTGCGGGCCGACTCGCCCCGAGGTACCGGTACGACGCTGCGTCCGGGTGGAGGACCGGCGAGTCCGGGGCGAGCGCGGCGGCGGGATCGAACACCGCCGGCAGCTCCTCGTACTCGACCTCGATCGCCGCGACCGCGGCGTCGGCAGCTTGCTCGGTCTCGGCAGCAACAGCTGCGACCCGTTCGCCGGGGAACCGGACTCGATCCCAGGCGAGGAGCGGCCAGTCCTGGAGTCGTCGCCCGGCCCGGAGCCCGACAGTGTCGCGCCCGGTCAGGACGGCCTGAACTCCGTCCACCGCTTCGGCCCGACGGGTGTCGATCCGGCGGATCCGACCGTGGGCGATGCCGGCGTAGCGGTATCGAACGACGAGCGACCCGGGGACCTCCCGGTCGTCCGTGTAGCGGGCGACGCCGGTCACCTTGTCGAGGCCCTCGATCCGGACCTCCGGGTCCTCGAGCCGCAGTGTCACTCGTCGTCCGTCGAGATGGGCGCCCGTGCCGCTCGTCGGATCGCCTCGACGATCGTGACATAGCCGGTGCAGCGGCAGAGATTGCCCGCCATCCAGGTGCGGATCGTGGCTTCGGACGGGTCGGCGACCTCGCGCAACAGCGCGGTCGCGGCGACGACCTGGCCGGGGGTGCAGATGCCGCACTGGAATCCGCCGGCCTCGACGAACGCGACCTGGAGCGCCGACGGGTCGGCGGGCGTGCCGAGGCCTTCGATCGTCTCGACTGCACGTCCTGAAAGCAGCCCCACGAGCAGCAGGCAGGCGGACTCGAGGCGTCCGTCGACGAGGACGCTGCAAGCCCCGCAGACGCCGATCTCGCAGCCCGATTTCGTGCCTGTCAGCCCGAGGTCGGTCCGGAGGACGTCGAGCAGGGTCCGGTCATTCGGGACGTCGAGGGTGATCGCGCTCCCGTTGATGGTGAGCGAGACCGGCCCTCGCTCGGAGGGCGACTCGACGGCCCGCGGTGGGATCGGACCTGCGACGCGATCGGCCATCGGCGCCGTTCAGGGCTCGAGCTCGAAGAACGACCGGACGGCCCGGTTGAACTCGACCTCGCGCTCAACCTGCGCCCAGTGGCCGCACCGGGAGAAGACCAGGAGCCGCGCATCGGGCAGCTCACGAACCATGCGGAGGGCGATGTCGAGGGGTGCGGCGCGATCGTCCTGGCCCCACACGACGAGGACGGGGGCGACGAGTCGGCCGAGCTGGCCCTCGAGCGTCTCCTTTTCCCACAGCGGGCCCTTGTTCGCCGCGATCGTCTCCGGCGTCACGCTCTGCTCGTAGCGGTCGCGGACGACTTGGTCGGTGACGAACGAGGGGTCGTAGACGAGGGTTGTGAGGAGCTGGCGCATCTTCTCGATCGATGGGCCGCTGCCGCGGTAGTAGCCCTCGATCAGCCGGATCGCCTCGGCGGGCGACGGTCCCATCGCGCTCGGGCCGAGCGGCGGACTGCCGATGACGGTGAGCCTTCGGACGAGCTCGGGCCGGTCGATTGCGAGTTTCATCCCGACCTGGCCGCCCATCGAGTTGCCGATGATGTTCGCGCCGCTCACGCCGACCGCCTCGCAGAAGTCGGCGATGATCCCGGACAGAACGGTCAGCCGCGGGCCGGTGATCGGGACCTTGGACGAGCGGCCGTAGCGGGGCAGGTCCGGCACGATCACCCGGTAGCCGTCGGCAAAGGCCGGCGCGGTCAGCCGGAAGTTCGACCAGCCCGACGCGCCCGGACCCGTCCCGTGGAGCATGAGCAGGGGCGGTCCGCTGCCGATCTCGTGGTACGAGATGTCGAGGTCGCCGAGCCGGACGGAGCTCGGCGGCGGCGCGGTGTCGGTCTGGATCATGGCCGTGCGGTTCTCCTTTCGAGATGGCGTCGCAGCAGGACGGCCGATTCGACGACGTCGACGCCCGGCTTCGGCCGGCCGGTCGACGGTCCGTATGTCGCGGGGTCGACGGAAGCCACGACGAGGCGAGGGCCGGGATCGGGGTTGGCCAGCGCGCGGCCGAGCGACTCCCGATCGGCAACGCGATCGACCGCCGCCTCCGGCCAACCCAATCCGACCGCGACGGACGCGAGATCTGCGCCGATCCCGGTCTGGGTTGCCACGCTGTTGTCGCCGGTTCCGAAGATGCCATTGTCGACGACGACGACGGTCAGGTTGCCCGGGTGGTAGCGGGCGATCGTGGCGAGCGTGCCGAGGCCGGCCAGCATCGAGCCGTCGCCCTCGACCGAGATGACCCGCCGTTCGGGGAGCGCCAGGGCGAGCCCGATCGCCGTCGCGGTCGCGTAGGCCAGTTCCATGTTGTAGATCGAAGGGGAGTCCGGCCCCGTTGCGTATAGCGCCCCGGAGATCGCGCCGGGGCCGGTGACGAGGATCGCATCCCCGCGGGCGGCGGCAACCTCGGCGGCGAGCTCGCCCAGCGCGATGGCCCGACCGGGCGGCGGCGCGGTCGTCACTGGAGGACGCTCGGCGGGACGAGGATGCCGACGACGGCCCGCTGGCCGCGGACGGTCACGAGCGCCTCGCCGACGACGTCGACGAGCTCGTCGGCCGATCGTGGCACGACGTACGGGATGCCGAGACCGCCAAACACCGCCGCTCCGACGACCCGACTCGCGGCATGGTAGTCGTGGCGCTCCCCGAGCGCCGGGCTGTGCGAGGCGATGACGAGGAAAGCGGACCGTTGGACCTGGGCCCGGGCGAGGATGAGCCCGCAGTATCCGACACCGCTGCCCTCCATCAGCACGATCGGCAACCCGCCGCCGAGGGCGGCGCCGGCGGCGATCGCAGCGCCCTCGTCCTCGCGGGTGCAGACGATCGTCGGGATCCGGGGGTCCTGCTCGAGCGTCCGTGTCACGTCGGTCAGGACGCTGTCCGGCAGGTAGATCGCGAGGGTCACGCCGGCTTCGGCCACCCGCTCGACGACCCGGGCGGCGGTCGTGCTCGCCGCCGGGGCTCCGTCGAGGTCGGTCGGTGTCCGCGTCGTGACCAGGGGTCGGCCCTCGTTCGGCAGGTTGACCCGCACATTGTAGTGGTGCCAGACTCGCCCACACTGTGGAACATCGGTCCACGCGACGGGTGACGACGGCTTGACTGACCGGACATTGACGACGACCGCTCCGCTCAGCTCCGTCGAGCCCGGCGTCGTGTCGGGTCCACCGGCGTCGTCGCTCGACCCGAAGATCCGCCTCGTCGGGGTCGCCAAGCGGTTCGACTCGCGGGGCAGGATCGTGGAAGCCGTCCGGGAGACGTCGCTCGAGATCCCGGATGGGCAGTTCGCCTGTCTCGTCGGCCCGAGCGGCTGCGGCAAGACGACACTGCTCCGGATCGTCGCGGGTCTGGAGACGCCGACCAGCGGGTCGATCGACGTCCGCCGATCCGGCGGCAACCGACCCCTCAACTCGCTGATCTTCCAGCAGGAGTCGCTGTTTCCCTGGAAGACCGTCTGGGACAACGTGGAGTTCGGCCTCCGGGTCCGGAAGGTGCCCCGGTCCGAGCGCCGGGCACGGACGGAGGAGTGGCTGCGCAAGGTGGGGCTCCTGCGGTTCGCCTCGTCGTATCCGCACCAGCTGTCAGGCGGAATGAAGCAACGGGTCAGCATCGCCCGCGCATTCGCCCTGGACCCCGAGATCCTCCTCATGGACGAGCCGTTCGCGGCGCTCGACCAGCAGACGAAGTTGCTCCTCCAGGAAGAGCTGCTTCAGCTGTGGGGCGACGCGAGGAAG
>DASTEU010000340.1:0-3380 GCA_035709325.1 Candidatus Limnocylindrales bacterium
CCGCAGAACGCCTCGGCCTCTCGTTCGAGCATCGCCACACCGGGTACGGCGAGCTCGCGAGCTCGCTCCGGGCGCTGCGCGTCATCGACGGCGGGGCCGGCTGACCGGTGGCGACGCTCACCGTCATCTGGTGGCGCGACATCCCGGCCCAGGTGATCGCCCGCGACGGCCGGCGGTCGAGCAAGACGGTGCTCCACCCGCGGTTCCAGGTCGCGATCGACAAGGCGGCCAGCCGGGCGGGCAAGCGGGCCTACAACGACTACATCGAGGAGTGGCGCAAGGTCGCCCGGGCATGCGCCGACGACGTCGAGGCGGAGGTGGCCGCCGAGGTCGAGCGCCTCGAGACCGAATACGACCGCCACCGCCTCGCCGAGCTCATCGTGTCGGGCGGGGTCGCCGGCGGCCCGGTCCTGCCGCCGGCACACGACGAGACGCCCGGCGCGGCGAGCCGGCCCGAAGCGGACGGCTGACCCGTGGCCCACACCGTCGTCTCGTCGGCAACGAAGACCGTCGTCATCGGCGACGACCGGCCGTTCGTGATCATCGGCGAGCGGATCAACCCGACCGGCCGGAAGGTCCTCATGGAGGAGATGAAGGCCGGCGATTTCAGCCGGGTCGAGCGCGACGCGATCGCCCAGGTCGCGGCCGGCGCTCATATGCTCGACGTCAACGCCGGCATCCCCCTCGCCGACGAGCCGGCGATCCTGGCGAAGACGATCGAACTCGTCCAGTCGCTCACCGACCTGCCGCTCTCGATCGACTCCTCGATCGTCGAGGCGCTCGAGGCGGGCCTCGCGGTCTACCGGGGCAAGGCACTCGTGAACAGCGTGACCGGCGAGGAGGAGCGTCTCGAGCGGGTCCTGCCGCTCGTGAAGAAGTACGGCGCCGCGGTCGTCGCGATCAGCAATGACGAGACGGGCATCAGCGAGGACCCCGACGTGCGATTCGAGGTCGCCCGGCGGATCGTCGAGCGGGCGGCCGATCACGGCATCCCCCGCGACGACATCGTCGTCGACCCGCTCCTCATGCCGATCGGTGCGCTGCCGACGGCCGGCCGCCAGGTGTTCCGGATCCTCGGCCGGCTGCGCGACGAACTGAAGGTCAACTCGACCTGCGGCGCGTCGAACGTGTCGTTCGGGTTGCCGAACCGCGAGGGCATCAACGCCGCGTACCTCGCGATGGCGATGGCTTCGGGCCTCACGTCGGCGATCACGAACCCCATCGCCGAGGGCGTCCGCCACGCCGTGATGGCCGGCGACGTGCTGCTCGGCAACGACCCCGACGCGTCGCGCTGGATTCGGGCCTTCCGGGTCGCCCCGCCCGACGGCGAGGCGGGCGGCCGGCGGGTCAACCGGCGGCGGGCCGGGCCGGTGGCGGCCGGCTGAGGCGACCCCGGGATGACGGACACCGCCGAGCCGCTCGTCATCTTCACCCCGTCGGGCCGGCGCGGCCGGGTCCCGGTCGGGACGACGGTCCTCGACGCGGCGCGAACGCTCGGCGTCGACATCGACTCGGTCTGCGGCGGGCGCGGAATCTGCGGCCGCTGCCAGGTCGAGCAGGGCGTCGGCAGCTTCCCGAAACACGGGATCGAGTCGCGCCCGGACAACCTCTCGCCGTTCGGTCCGATCGAGGCCGAGTACCGGGCGCACCGCGGCGAGCTGGCCGAGGGACGGCGGCTGTCGTGTGCGGCCCACGTTCGGGGCGACCTCGTGATCGACGTCCCGCCCGAGAGCCAGGTCTACCGCCAGGTCGTCCGCAAGGGCCTCGACGTCCGAGACTTCCACATCGATCCGGTCGTCCGCCTCCACTACGTCGAGGTCGCACCGCCCGAGCTGGCGTCGCCGAGCGGCGACCTCGGCCGGCTCCAGGAATCGCTCGAGCGGGAGTGGGGCCTGACCGACCTCGACGCCGAGCTCGAGGTCATCCGGGCGCTCCAGCCGGCGCTCGAGGCAGGGGGCCACGCGGTGACGGTCGCGGTCCACGACGGCCGGACGATCAGCGCCGTCTGGCCCGGTTTCCACGACCGGGCGTTCGGGGTCGCGATCGACGTGGGATCGACGACGATCGCGGGGCACCTCGCGAACCTCCACGACGGCTCGGTCCTCGCCAGCCACGGCGTGATGAACCCCCAGATCCGCTTCGGCGAGGACCTCATGAGCCGGGTGAGTTACGCGATGATGCATCCCGAGGGCGCGGCCGAGATGACCGCGGCGGTCCGCAAGGCGCTCAACGGGCTCCTCGCCCAGCTCGCGATGAGCGCCGGCATCAAACGCGACGAGATCCTCGAGCTCGCGGTTGTCGGAAACCCGATCATGCATCACCTCGTGCTCGGGATCGACCCGGTCCCGCTCGGCTCGGCACCGTTCGCCCTCGCGACCGACCGGGCCGTCCGCGTCCGGGCCTCCGAGCTGGAGCTGCGGACCCATCCGGGCGCCCGGGCCTACCTGCTGCCGTGCATCGCCGGCCACGTCGGCGCCGACACGGCCGGGGTGATCCTTGCCGAGGCGCCCCACCAGTCCGAGGCGGTCGAGCTCGTCGTCGACGTCGGCACGAACGCCGAGATCGTGCTCGGCAACCGCCACTTCCTGCTCGCGGCCTCATCGCCGACGGGCCCGGCCTTCGAGGGCGCCCAGATCAGCGCGGGGCAGCGCGCCGCGCCCGGCGCGATCGAGCGGGTCCGGATCGACCGGGAGACGCTCGAGCCCCGCTTCCGCGTCATCGGCGGGGAGCCCTGGTCCGACGAACCGGGCTTCGCCGACGCCGTTGCCGAAACGGGCGTCACCGGCATCTGCGGCTCGGGCATCGTCGAGGCGATTGCCGAGCTCTTCCTCGCCGGCGTCATCACGCCGGACGGGATCGTCGACGGAGCGCTCGCCGCCCGCAGCACACGGATCCTCGCCGACGGCCGGACGTTCTCCTACGTGCTCGCCGACGCCGAGGGCAATCGGCCCCGGATCGCGGTGACCCAGAACGACGTCCGGGCGATCCAGCTCGCGAAGGCCGCCCTCTACGCCGGCGTCCGGCTGCTGATGGACCACGCCGGGATCGAATCGGTCGGGGAGGTTCGGCTCGCTGGCGCGTTCGGCAGCCAGATCGACCCGTTCCACGCGATGGTCCTCGGGCTGATCCCCGACGCCGACCTCGAGCACGTCAAGGCAGCCGGCAACGCGGCCGGCACGGGCGCCCTGATCGCGCTCCTCTCGAACGCCGCCCGGCGCGAGATCGAGGGCGTCGTCCGGACCGTCGAGAAGATCGAGACCGCGGTCGAGCCGCGCTTCCAGGAGCACTTCGTGGACGCCCTGGCCTTCCCGAACAAGCGGGCCGCGTTCCCGAACCTGGAGCGACACGTGGAGCTGCCGAAACGGACGGAATCCGACACC
>DASTEU010000341.1:0-4837 GCA_035709325.1 Candidatus Limnocylindrales bacterium
CCTCGCGCTCAAGGTCGCGGTCGCAGCCGGCGACGCCCGTCGGTTCGTCGTCGGCGATGCGGAGCTCCAGCTGATCGACGTCCTCGCCGGGCGGCTCATCGACGAGCTCGCCGAAGCCGAACACCACGCGGACAAGGGCGAGGTCGTGCTCGATCGATCCGTCGTGGCAGCCCTCGGCGACCGGGTTCTCCTCGGCGAGGCACGAGGCCCCGACGGCGCCGAGCCGTCCGTCCGCGTCGCCCGGGCTCTGGCTGTCGAAGTCCCGGAGTCACCCGCCGTCGAGCCGCCCTCGCTGCCGGACGAGCTCGTCCGGCCGTGGCTGCTGCCGGCGGTCTACGAACGCCTTCGCTCCGGGCGCGGAGAGTTCCTCGCGGAGCTGCGGCCGGGCTTCCCCGTCTTCCTGCGGTTCGGCGGCATCGACTACGACGACGACGACGAGGCGATCGCGAAGCTCGACGAGTTCGTCAGGCGGGCCCAGCGAGTCATGGCCGGCTTCGGGGGCAACGTCCTCCAGCTGACCCTCGGCGACAAGGGTGCCTACCTCTACGGCGTCTTCGGGTCGCCGGTCGCCCACGAGGACGATGCCGCCCGCGCGGCGGCCGCCGCCCTGGAGCTGCGGGACCTGGAGGGGACGACCGAAGCCTCGGACATCCAGATCGGGATCGCTCACGGCCGCCTGCGCAGCGGCACGTACGGCCACGCGATGCGCCGGACGTTCGTCTGCCTCGGTGACGCGGTCAACCTCGCCGCCCGGCTCATGTCGGCGGCCCCGCCGGGCCGGATCTACGTATCGGACGACGTCCGGGCGGCCGCGGGCGAGGCGTTCATCTGGGAGGACCTGGCGGGTCTCTCGGTGAAGGGCAAGAGCGGGATCGTCGTCGCGCACGAGCTGACCGGGTCGCTGGAGCGGGCGTCCCGCCGGCGGATTCGGTACGAGCTGCCGCTCGTCGGCCGGCGAGCCGAGCTCGGGGTGCTCGACGGCGCGCTCGAGGCCGCGGTCCGCGGCGAGGGCCGGATCGTCGGAATCGCCGCCGAGGCCGGCATGGGCAAGTCGCGGCTCGTTGCCGAGTTCGTCCGGTCGGCCCGTCGCCGGGGCATCGCGGTCGCCTTCGGCGAATGCCAGTCGTTCGGCACGAACTCGAGCTATGCGGTGTGGGTCGAGATCTGGCGCCGCCTCATCGGGATCGACGACATCGAGGACCCCGACCGGCAGCGGGCGATCGTCGAGGAGTTCCTCGTCTCGATCGACCCGGACCTCGTCGCCCGCATGCCGCTGCTCGAGGCCGTGCTGGGGCTCGAGATCGCCGACAACGACCTCACCGCCGCCCTCGACGCGAAGCTCCGCAAGGCGTCGCTCGAGGACCTGCTGGCTCGCAGCCTCGCGGCGCTCGCGACCCGCGAGCCGGTCGTCCTGGTTCTCGAGGACTGCCACTGGATCGACGAGCTGTCTCGCGACCTGCTCGAGGCCCTGGCCCGATCCGCGGCCGGCGCCGGCGTGCTCTTCGTGCTCGCCTACCGCCCGGCGGCGGAGCCCGGCGGCGGCCTCGGCGTCGAGCGCCTGCCGTCGTTCTCCGAGATCAGCCTCGCGCTCATGGACGAGGTCGACGCGGCGGAGCTCATCCGATCCAAGCTCGAGCAGGTCGCCGGCGCGGCCTCGGGCGGTGAGGACGGCGCGACCGGCGCCGGCGACGAGCTCGTTGCCCTCGTCACCGCTCGGTCCGGCGGCAACCCGTTCTACATCGAGGAGCTCATCAGCTACATCTCGAACCGGGGCATCGATCCCGCGGACGCCGCCGCCATCCGCTCGCTCGACCTGCCGGAGAGCCTGCACAGCCTCGTCCTGTCGCGCATCGACACGGTCGCCGAGGGCCCCCGGCGGACGCTCAAGGTTGCGAGCGTCGTCGGGCGGCTGTTCCGGGCTCCGGTCCTGCCTGGGGCGTACCCCGACCTGGGCGACCTCGCGACCGTCGTCTCCGAGCTCGACCTGCTCCGCGGACTCGACCTGGTGTCGCTCGATCGGGAGGCCGATCAGGCCTTCCTCTTCAAACACGTCGTGACCCAGGAGGTCGCCTACGAGAGCCAGCCGTTCGCGGTCCGGGCGATGCTCCACGGACGGGTCGGGCGCTACCTCGAGGCCGAGGCCGGCGACGGCGCCGAACGGATCGTCGACCTGCTCGCCCACCACTTCTGGCACGGTGACGACGAGGAGCGGAAGCGAACCTACCTGACGCGGGCCGCCGACGCCGCCCGGGCGGCCTACGCGAACGCGGCCGCCATCGACTACCTCGAACGGCTCATCCCGCTCCTCGAGGGGAGCGGGCGGGTCGACGCGATGCTCAAGCTCGGCAAGGTCTTCGAGCTCGTCGGTGCGTGGCCGCGGGCCGAGGAGGTCGCTCGGGAGGCGCTCGAGCTGGCCGCTGCGATCGACGACCGGCGAGCGCAGGCCTGGAGCCACACGGCGCTCGCCGAGGTCGCCCGCAAGCAGGGTCGTTACGACGAGGCAACCCGGCGCCTCGACGACGCCGCGGCGCTTTTCGCCGAGACCGGCGCCGAGGACGGGGCCGGCCAGGTCCTCCACCTCGCGGGCACCGTTGCCGCCCAGCGCGGCGACCTGGCGACTGCCCGGGCCCGATACGAGGAGAGCCTCGCGATCCGCGAGCGGCTCCGCGACCGGGCCAGCATGGGCGCGCTCTACTCGAACCTGGCCGTCATCGCGGAGTACGGCGGCGATTTCGAGGGCGCCCGGGCGCTCAACGAGCGGGCGCTGGACATCCGGACCGAGGTCGGCGATCGATGGGCGATCGGCGTCTCCCAGAACAACCTCGGGATGGTGGCCCTCCACCAGGACCAGTTCGAGGAGGCGCGCGGCAGGTTCGAGGAGGCGATGCGCCTGAACCGCGAGGTCGGGGACGCCTGGATGGTCGCCATCTGCCACAACAACCTCGGCAACGCCAACCGCGGGCTCGGCGACGGCAGGGCCGCATGCGAGCACTACGCGGCGAGCCTCCGGGCCTACCGCGACTACGACGATCGGTGGGCGTTGGCGTTCCTGCTCGAGGACGTCGCAATCCTCGCCGCGCGCGACGGGGGGCCGGGCGCCGGTGCGGCGTTCGAACTCCTCGGGGCCGCCGAGGCGCTCCGCGAAGCCATCGGCTCACCACGTGGGACGAGCCTCGAGGCGGAACTGACACGACAGCTGGCGGCCGGCCGCGAGGCGATCGGACCCGCCACGGCCGACGCGGCGGCCGCCCGCGGACGTTCCTACACGCTCGGCCGGGCGATCGAACGTGGGCTGGAGGTCTGCGAGGCGACGCCCACGCGATAGGACGAATGTCGGCACGTTGGCACCACGATCGTCCGGTTCCTCCTTGCACCACCCCCCGGCGCAGGCTACGGTGGGCCGGTCCAGTCGGCCCTGTTGGGGAGGGCCCCCAGCGCGCAAATCTCGTGAGGGTGTAATTGTGGGTGCCCGGCGTCCGTCAGTCGGCAGTGGTTCACGTCGGGCGCAACGGTCCAGAAAGCGTCACCTGACGGCGCTCATCCCTGCGGTCCTCGTCGCCACGTCGCTGCTGACCGCGCCGGCCGCCCTCGCGGTCCCGAGCCAGCCTCCAGCCGCGCCGGACGTGACCGTGGCGCCGGGCGCTCCCGCGGGCAACCTCGTCGACAACGGCGGCTTCGAGTCGCCCGCCATTCCCGTGAACTCGTTCGCCCAGATCGATCCCGGCAACCTGACCGACTGGACGATCGAGGCGGGCTCGGTCGATCTCATCTCCGAGCCGTACTGGGGTGCCCCCGAGGGCGTCCAGGTCCTCGACATCGACGGCACGAGCGGCGAGGTCACCGCGGCCACGATCTCGCAGAACGTCCCGACCACGCCCGGCACCGCGTACACGCTCGGGTTCGTCTACTCCGGCAACCCCGACTGCGGCGACATCGGCGACGTCTCGCTCGACGTGGCCTGGGGCGGCGCGGTCGTCGGCACCGTCTCCCACGATACGGTGGCGAACCTACCCGATCGCTCCGTCGAAGCGTTCGACTACCAGGACTTCTCGGTCGCGGTCCTCGGAGCCGGCGACGGGGCCGAATCGACGGACCTCGAGCTGCGCTCGAACAGCGCCCCGACGAGCACCTGCGGGATCGTCCTCGACGACGTGTACGTCGTCCACGCGACGCCGCCGGTCTGGCAGGCAATCGGCGACGGCGTCGTCACGGTCCTCGAGGATGGCTCGACCGGCGCTCCCAAGTTCAGCTACAGCCACGACCTGGGGATCGCGTCGGGCGTAAGCGGCGAGTGGTCGTTCTACACGACCGCCACGACGACCGAGACGCTCGACGTCCCGTACACCTACACCGGCCTCCACGCCTGGTTCCAGGTCACCGTGACGCTCGAAGCGTTCGTGATCAGCGCCGATGCCGGCGACACGAGCGTCCAGCTCGTCGACGACGGGCCGACGAGCTGCTGCACGCCGCCGTCGAACGGCTTCTCGTACACCGGCTCGGTCCCGCTGAGCGTCGAGCCCGGCGACATCTACGGCTTCACGATGACCGGCTCGAACGCCGATCTCAACTCGTTCCTGACCGGCACGTTCACCGTCGGCGGCGAGGCTCCGGCGCCCGTCCTCATGCGGGCGGTCTCGACCGGCGGCACCGGCGCGACGATCCTCGGCCGCGCCGACGGCCTGCCATCGACCCCGATCACCGTCCAGGTCTCGACGGCGGACACCTGCACCGACGGCAGCCTCGACGGCGGCGCGCCGGTCAGCGGCGCCCCGGTGACGGTCACGACCGACGACGAGGGCTACTTTGCCGCGAGCGTCACCGGCGTCCAGCCGGGCGA
>DASTEU010000342.1:0-2059 GCA_035709325.1 Candidatus Limnocylindrales bacterium
GCCCGTTCGACCGCAGCCCCCAGCTCGATGTCCTGCCCCGGATCGACGGTCCGCATGTCGAGGACGACCGCATCCGCCTCGATCCGCGCGATGACCGGCGGCGCGCCGGTGCGAAGCGCGTCCACGAGCCGCGTCGCCGGAGCCGAGAGGACGACGCCCCAGGAGGGAAGCGTCTCGCCCGGCAGCGAGCCGCCGCCGACGGTCGAGCGGAGCTCGGCCACGCGGCCGCCCACCCGCTCGGCCAGCACCGCCGCCCGGGCCCGGAGGTCCTCGGGGCGGGCCCCGATCATCCGCCAGACCGGGATCTCCGCGGCCCGGCCGGCACGGTACAGGCCGAGCGTGGTCGCGACGCCGACGAGGGTGGCCTTGTCGGGGCGCATCGCCCGGGCGAGCGGGTCGCGTCGAATCCGGGCGATCGCGTCGGCCCGTCCGACGATCAGCCCGGCCTGCGGGCCGCCGACGAGTTTGTCGCCGCTGAACGTCACGACGTCGGACCCGGCGGCGAGGCGCTCGGCGGGGAGCGGCTCGTGGGCCAGCCCGAACGGCGCCGTGTCGATCAGCGCGCCGCTGCCCAGGTCGTCCACGACGAGGGCGCCGTGCTCGTGAGCGATCGCCGCGACCGCGGCCGCGTCGGGGTCCTCGGTGAAGCCGTCCTGCCGGAAGTTCGAGCGATGGACGCGGAGGACGAGTCGCGCCCGGCCGCGTTCGAGCGGCTCACGGAAGTCCTCCGCGCGGGTCCGGTTCGTCGTGCCGACCTCGACGAGGCGGGCGCCCGCCCGGCGGATGATCTCGGGGATCCGCACGCCGCCTCCGATCTCGACCAGCTCGCCCCGCGACACGGCGACGCCGCCCCGCCCGGCGAGGCCGACCGCGAGCGCGACCGCTGCGGCGTTGTTGTTCGTGACGAACGCGTCCTCGGCGCCGGTCAGGGCGATGAGGTGCTCCTCCGCCAGGCGGAAGCGAGCCCCTCGGCGGCCCGAGGTGCGATCGAGCTCGAGGAGGAGGTAGCCGGAGGCAAGGGCCACGGCCTCGCTCGCGGCCGGCGGCCACGGGGCCCGTCCGAGGTTCGTGTGAACGATGACGCCGGTCGCGTTGATGAGCGTCTCGATCCCCGGCCCGTCCATCGCCTCGAGTCGGTCCAGCGCCGCCCGGGCGAGATCGTCGATCCTCGCGGGTTGCGCCCCGGCACGGAGGCGCGACCGTTCCTCGTCGAGGACCGTGCGGACGACCCCGACGAGCGCGTCATGGGTCCGGCCCACGGCGCCGGCCCGGGCGCGGACCGTGACGAGGACCTGCTCGACGCTCGGCGGACGGGGCCGGGATGCCGTGGTCATCGAACCTCCGATGGCGGGAGCGCATGGGAGTCGAACCCATCACGCCGCGCCGAGCGCGGCGTCACCGGTTTTGAAGACCGGGGGACCCACCGGGACCCAACCGCCCCCGGCCCGATGGTAGCGCGACGCGGCGGGGCGGCACCCCCACGCGCGGGCGCCACCGCCCCACAAGACCCGGAGTATTCCGTAAATGTTTATCTCGCGCCGCGTTTGCTCGGGAGGGGCGGTATCGGGCCATCCCGGAGCCTGGATATTCGGCCGGGTGATATTCAGCGCCTCAACTGCTCGGCCGGACCCGATCGTGGCGCGATCTACGCCTCCCAGGAATACTGGCTGCGCGGCGCTCAGGCGGCGGGTGGCGCGGCCATCCGGGCCCACCCGTATCATCGGTCCATGCCCGCCCTCCAGACGCTGCCCCCGATCCGCCTGACCGAGCTGACCGATTGCGGCGGCTGCGCGGCGAAGCTCGGTGCGGACCTCCTGGCCGACGCGTTGTCCGGGCTCGGCGCGGCGGCCGCCCCCGACGAGCTCATCGCCGGCCTCGCCCCGGCCGACGACGCAGCCGCCTACCGCGTCTCGGACGAGCTCGCGATCATCGGCACGTTGGACTTCTTTCCGCCGCTCGTCGACGACGCCCGGACGTTCGGCGAGATCGCGGCTGCGAACGCCCTATCGGACGTCTTCGCGATGGGTGGCCGGGTGCTGTTCGCGCTCTCGATCGCGGC
>DASTEU010000343.1:0-4520 GCA_035709325.1 Candidatus Limnocylindrales bacterium
CGGCCACATGTGGGAGCTGTACGCGATGTGGACCTGGCTGCCGCTCTTCGTCGCGGCCTCGTTCGCCGCGGCCGGGCAGGCCGACCCCGCGATCGCCAGCCTCACCGCGTTCGCCGTCGTCGCGGCCGGCGGGATCGGCTGCGTCGCGGCCGGCGCCTTCGCCGACCGGCTCGGGCGGACCACCCTGACGATCGCCGCGATGGCCGGGAGCGGCCTGTCGGCGATCGCCGTCGGGCTGCTCTTCGGGGCGGATCCCATCCTCGTGACCGTCGTCAGCCTCGCCTGGGGACTGACCGTCGTGGCGGACTCGGCGCAGTTCTCTGCGGCCGTGTCGGAGCTCGCTCCGGCGGGCACGGCCGGCTCTGCGCTCTCGCTCCAGGTCGCGGGCGGGTTCGTCCTGACCGGCGTCACGATCCTTGGCATCGGGGCGCTCGACCCGACCGACGGCGACACCTGGCGCGTCGCGTTCTGGCTCCTCGCGCTCGGGCCGCTCGTCGGGATCGCCGCGATGTGGCGTCTCCGCGCCCGTCCCGACGCGACGAAGATGGCGAATGGCCACCGCTGAGCGGGACAAACGCCGGGCGTCGCGTGTCATACATGGCGTGATCGACAGGCAGGCCACGCCGACGGACACCGAACGCCGTTCCTTCGAGGACGTGTACCGGCGCCACGACCGGGACGTCGTCCGCTACCTGACGCTGATGATCGGCAACCCAGACGATGCCCAAGACCTGGCCGCCGACACGTTCCGGCGGGCGCTCGAGGCGTGGCGGGACGGTCGTGGCCCTGCCGGTCGACCGTTGCCGTGGCTGTTGACGATCGCCCGCCGGCTCGTCCTCAACCGCTGGCGGCGACGGGCGTTGATGAGGTGGGTCCCGCTCATCGGCGATGGTCCGCGGCAGTCGCGCCGCTCCACGGACGAGACCGACTTCTGGTTGTGGCTCGAAAGCCTTGCCCGGGCGCTTCCCAACCGACAGCGCGAGGTGCTGATCCTCCGCTACCGACGCGACCTGACCGACGAGGAGATCGGCGAGGTGATGGGCCTGACGTCGTCGGGCGTCCGGTCGCTCGTGGCGCGTGCGCTGGAGTCCCTGCGCAGACATCCGGAGCTGCTCACATGAACGACGACGAGATCCTCGCCGCTGTCGAGGGACGATTGAAGCAGGTCGACGTGAACCTTCCACCGAGTCCGATCGACCCCTCGATGGGACCGGTCCATTCGCCGCACCGAGCGGCCGGGCAGTCGATTGCGCCTTCGACGGGAGGCGGGCTTCTTGCCGCGCTGCTGGTCGTCGTGGCCGTCGCCGGTGTGATCGTCACGCGGCCCTCGGGCGCCTCCCCGGGAGCGTCTCCCGGCACGACGGACCGGGCTTCAGCGTCTCTCGCGGGACTGTCCCCATCGATGGCACAGGCCACTCCCACGCCGACGCCGCCGGCAGGCACACCCCACGGCCCGACTCCTCCCGGTTACTCGTCCGAGATAGTCGACGGGCTGGAGATTCTCCGCGGCTCATGGGATGGCGACGCCGTGCTCGCGTACCGGATGGGCTGGGGCCCGTGCATGCAGGCGGCCAACATTCTCTTCCGTGCCCCGAATACCGTCATCATCGACACCGCAGCCGCTGCCGCCGGGATCGACGATGGATGGGTGGACGCGCCGGGGCAGGGCCTGTGGTATCTGGCCAGCAGCCTCGAGGAGGCCGCTCGTGGGCTGGGCTCGCCGATCGTGAGCAAGGGATGGATCGTCCTTGACGGTATCGGCAGACAGCTAGTGTCGTTCGACACGCCGGCAGGTCGGACGGTCTGGCGCCCGATGAACAGCATCGCGCCGACGGACTGCCCACTCGACGAGGTTCCATCGTCGCCGTCGACGACCCGCTAGAGACCCACCAAGCGGAGGCCCGGACGGCGAACCGTCGCCTCGATACCCTCGCGGAGTGACGGATCACTGGGTTCATGCGATGGAGCCGGCCGCGCCGGACCTCGTTGCCGTCTGGCGCCGGATCGAGCCCGGGCAGTCCGTACGCGCTCGACGCGAGCTCCGGCGACTGGCCGGAAAGGGGAGCGTCGAGCGGACCCTCCGCCAGCTCGAGGAGACCGCCGACGCGCTCGTCAGGCTCGTCGAGGGGCTGCCCGAGGCCGCGTTCTCGGAGCCGGGAGGCGAGGGCGGCTGGAACGTCGCCGAGACCGTCGGCCACGTGGCCAGCGCCCGGGCGGGGCTCGTCATCGCGGCCGGCCTCGCTGCCTCGGGACGCTGGCCGGCCGACGCGCCGACCGTCGTGCCGGGCGTCCCGGGTCCGCCCTCGGCCGACCGCGGCGAGCTCGTCCGCCAGATCAACCGGAGCCGGCGGATCATCGTCAGGACCGCCGCCCGGATCGCCGGCCACGAGACCGACCCGTGTCCGCTCGACCACCCCCTCGTCGGGAGGTTGCGCTGCGGTGAGTGGCTGTTCTTCGCCGGCGTCCACGACCTCATGCACATCGAGCAGCTCGAGGCGATCGCCGAGCGACTCGCCGGCCGGGCGAACCTGGCCAGATGACCGCCCAGGGAACGCTGGGCGCGATCGCGCCGGCGTCGGTCCCTGCACGTATGCCGGGTCCCGCACGATCGCGCATCAGCGGGCGCTCTCCGCCCGGGATTCCGCGCCCAACGTTCTCCTGGTGGGAATGTGGCCAGATCGGGTGAGCCGGTTGCGGGCGCCGGCCGCCGACCGGGCACGGTAGACTCGGGCAACGCCGTAGCGGGGAGATGTCCGTGATCGATCAGTCCCAGGTCAGCTCCTCGGCCAACCGCCGGGTCTTTCACTCGAAGGTCGACTCGATCCGCCCGACCTACGGCTTCGAGGACGTGTCGCTCGCGCCGGGGACCGAGACGATCGAACCCGCCGACGTCGAGCTCGCGACCGAGCTGGCCGGCATCCCCCTGGCGATCCCGATCCTGGCCGCCGCGATGGACGCGGTCGTCGACCCCCGCTTCGCCGGCGCGCTGGCCCGTCTCGGCGGACTCGCGGTCATCAACCTCGAGGGCGTCCAGGCCCGCTACGACGACCCCGACGCCGTCCTCGGCCGGATCGCGGCCGCGCCGGACGGCGAGGTCCAGGACCTGCTGGCGGATGCCTACGCCGAACCGATCCGCGAGGAGCTCATCGCCCGCCGGATCGAGGAGATCCACGACGCGGGATCGAAGGCCGCCGTCGCCGCCACGCCTGCCGCCGCGCGGCGGTTCGGGCCGTTCTGCGCCGAGCACGGCGCCGACCTGTTCCTCGTCCAGAGCCAGGTCTCGAGCGCCCGCCACCTCGCGACAGGCTACGACCCGCTCTCGCTCGAGGAGTTCACGCGGTTCATGCCGATCCCCGTCGCGGTCGGCAACACGACGAATGCCGAGGCGGCGTTCGCGCTGATGGAGCAGGGTGCGGCAGCGGTCTTCGTCGGCGTCGGGCCGGGCGCCGCCTGCACGACCCGCGAAGTGCTCGGCATCGGCGTTCCCCAGGTCACCGCGATCAGCGACGTTGCCGCCGCCCGCGACGCGTACCTCGCCGAGACCGGCCGCTACGTGCCGGTCGTCGCCGACGGCGGCATGCGCCGGGGAGGGGAGCTGGCCAAGGCGATCGCCGCCGGCGCCGACGCGCTGATGATCGGCTCGCCGCTGGCCCGCGCCGAGGAGGCGCCCGGCCGGGGCACGAACTGGGGGATGGCCGCGCCGTCGCCGACCCTGCCGCGCGGCACCCGGATCAAGGTCGGGACGCTGGGGCCGCTCGAGCGGATCCTGTTCGGCCCGGCCCACGTCACCGACGGGAGCGAGAACCTCGTCGGTGCGCTGCGCCAGTCGATGGCCGCGCTCGGGGCCCGGACGATCCGCGAGATGCAGGCCGTCGAGATGGTCCACGCGCCGTCGGTCCAGACCGAGGGCAAGTCCTGGCAGCGCAGCCGCTGACAGTCGGGTCGCACCGCCCGTCCGGCGCGGTCCGGTGAACGAGGACGAGATCGGGGCCCAGCTAGCGGCATGGGGCACCGTTGCCCTTCTCGAAACCCGCGGCCGCGTGACCGGCCGTCCCGTGCGGACCGCCGTGGGCTTCCTCGAGGAGCCCGACGGATCGCTCCTCGTCGCGGCCGGTGACCCCGAAGCCGACTGGGCCCGGAACCTCGAGGCGGAGCCGGCCTGCCGAGTCGAGATCGGCGAGCGCGAGGGCCACTACCTCGCCGAACCGCTCGAAGACGCCGAGGAGCACGCCGCGATCGCCGGATTGATCCTGCGCTACGGGACGCCGGCCGAACGCCTCGGGCGCGGCCCGGCGTTCCGGCTACGGCCGGTGACCGACGACCGCTGACGCCCCGGAAACCGATCGCCGCGCTCGGAACGTACGTCATCCGTCGCAGGAAGATCCATACCTTCGGACGATACCGGCGGCGCACCGGCGGGCGGATCATGCGGTCACGGCAACCGCCGAACCAGACGAGGACCGGATCGATGGACCCGCTCGGGACCCTGATCGTGTCACTGGGAACGCTGATCGTGCTCG
>DASTEU010000344.1:0-2032 GCA_035709325.1 Candidatus Limnocylindrales bacterium
GTGGATGAGCTTCGACTCGATCGGCAGCATCCGGCGGATCGCCTCGATCGTGCGCGGCGCGGCGGGGTCCCAGCGAGCGGTAAAGTTCTGGTCCCCGACACGGATCAACAGGTCGCTCATGGAGCGGAGGATAGCGGTGGCGGACCCCACCGGACAGCCGACGATCTCGACCCACGTCCTCGACACGGAACGGGGGACGCCGGCACAGGGCGTGCGGGTCGCCCTGTACCGCCTCGACGTCGGCGATGGACCGATCCGCATGACCCAGGCCCTCACCGATTCGGACGGCCGGATCCGGGATCTCCTCGAACGGCCGCTCGTGGCGGGTGACTACCGGCTCGAGTTCGACCTGCAGCGGGACGACGATGCGCCCGGCTTCTTCCGGCGAATGACCGTCGACCTCTCGATCACCGACGCCGGCCGCAGCTACCACGTCCCGCTGCTCCTCGCGCCGTACTCGATGACCACGTACCGGGGCAGCTGAGGGTGGACGTCGGCGCACTCGATTCGGCGCCCGAGGAGGCGTTCGTCGCGTCGATGGCACCGCTGTTCGAGGGAGCGCGACGGTTCCTGCGGCGGCTGGCGGCCGCCCGTCCGTTCGGGTCGGCGGAGGCGCTCTTCGCGCGGGCGGAGGAGATCGCGCTGGCCATGCCCGAGGACGAGCAGATCGAGCTGGTCGACGCCCATCCGCAGCTTGGGGCGCCGCCGGCGAGCGTGTCTGCCTTCTCGCGCCGCGAGCAGGGCTACGATCGCGACACGGCCGAGGCGATCGAGGCGCTGGAGCGGCTCAACGCCGAGTACGAGCGCCGCTTCGGGTTCCGCTTCTGCGTCTTCGTCGCGGGCCGGCCGCGGTCGGCGCTCGTGCCGGTTCTCGAGGCCGCCCTCGCGGCCGACCGCCGGACCGAGCTGCGGCGAGCGCTCCGCGACGTCGTGGCGATCGCCCGTGATCGCGCATCGCGGCCGGTAGCCGAACAGCCCGGGCAGGAGGGAGCAGCATGAGCCAGGCCGAGATCGGCCCGAACCGCTACGGCAAGTCCGCGATCCGGCTGGTCAAGATCATCCGCGATCCGTCGCGGCACGCCGTCCGAGACCTGACCGTGGCGATCGCCCTCGAGGGCGGCTTCGCGAGCTCATACGTCGAAGGCAACAACTCACTCGTGATCGCCACCGACACGATGAAGAACACCGTCTACGCCTTCGCGCGCGAGCACCTGACCGGTCCGATCGAGGAGTTCGCGGCGGTCCTTGCGCGGCACTTCCTTTCGGCCGAGCAGGTCGATCGGGCGACAGTGACGATCGAGGAGCACGAGTGGCGGCGGCTCGAAGAGGCGCCCGACGCCTTCAGGCGCGACCGGTCGGCGACGCGGACCGCGGTCGTCGTCGGCGATGCTGCCGGTGGGCTGACCGTGGACGCCGGAATCGCCGACCTGACCCTCATGAAGACGAGCCGCTCGGGGTTCTCCGGCTTTCCTCGCGACCAGTACACGACCCTGCCCGAGGTCGAGGATCGGATCATGGCTACGAAGCTGACCGCGGTCTGGCGGTACGCCGGCGAGCCCGCGTACGACGAGTCCTTCGCGGCCATCCGCTCGACGCTGCTCGACGTGTTCGCCGACCATCACAGCCTGTCCGTGCAGCACACGATCTGGATCGTCGGGCGGGCGATCGTCGACCGGCATCCGGAGGTCGCCGAGGTCACGATGACGATGCCGAACCTCCATCACTGGCTCGTCGACCTGTCGCCGTTCGGCCAGCCGCACGATGGCGAGATCTTCGTCGCCACAACCGAGCCGCACGGGCTCATCCAGGCGACCGTCCGCCGGGGGGAGTGAGGCGCCTCCGGGCGCCTCGCCGAACTTCACCGCTGGTTGCGATGACCGTGGGTGCATATCGGGGGGTAGGTGGGGCCCGGCGGGGGCCGGAGGGGTCAGGCCGGCGACGGCCTCGGCGGGGACTCAGGCGCATTGCCACCTCGCCGAACTTCACCCGCTGGTCGCGATGACCGTGGGTGCATATCGGGTGGGCGGGCCGG
>DASTEU010000345.1:0-7261 GCA_035709325.1 Candidatus Limnocylindrales bacterium
GAGCCCGAGTCGTCGCTCCCGCGCCCGGCCGGACGGGCGGACGAAGTGTGCGGCCGGACGGGCCGCGTACTTCGCGGCGATGCTGTGCTCCATGGGCCGCAATGGTACCGCGTCACCGGGCCGTTGCAAGTGACCGTCGCAGCGATTCCGCGATCTCCGCGGTCAGCGCGCCACGCGCCTCGGCAAGGGCGATCTCCCGCTCGGCGGCGGCCACGTAGAGGGCCAGCGCGGCGGGCGCGTGATCGTGCAGCGCGGCCAGGTGCGCGCCCAGCGTGCCGCGGTCACCCCGGGTGATCGGACCGGTCAGGGCGGCCCGGATCCCGAGGGCCCGGGCATTGCCCAGCGTCTGCTCCATGAGCGGCCCGTAGATCGCGAGCGAGCCCCGCTCGTCGAGCCCGGCGACGCGGCCGAGCTCGGCGATCGCATCGAGCAGCGCGACGAATCCTCCCGCGGCGAGGACGGCGGCCGCGTGGTAGGCCGCCTTTGCTCCCGGGGCAAGCCGAACCGGCACGCCGCCGATCGCCTGGGCCATCCCGGCGAGGAGGTTCACGAGCTGGTCGTCGCCCTCGATCGCGATCGTCGCCCCCTTGAGCGCCGCCACCGCCCGCTCGACGTCCGCGAAGGCGACGAGCGGGTGGAACGAGCCAATCTGGGTCCCGGCCGCCATCGCCGGCGCGAGGACCTCCGCGCCGAGCAGGCCACTCGTGTGGATCATCGCCTGGCCGCTGTACATCCGGAGCCCGCCGGCGACCTGGGGGACGGCGTCGTCGGGGACCGCGAGGACGATGAGCTCGACCTCCTCGAGGAGCGCGGCGGCCTCGGCGAATCCACGCGCGCCGCCGACCAGGTCGCGGAATCGCTCCCGCCGCCCGGCATCCCGGCTGGCGACGGCCTGGACCGGCCAGCCGGCCCGCTGGAGCGCGACCCCGAGGGCCGTCCCGACCGGCCCGGCTCCGACGATCCCGACGATCGGGGGACTGCCCGGCTCGCTTCGCACGTGGGGATGAGCGTGGTCGGCGGGCGTGCCCGCCGGGTGGGCGTGATCGGCGCCCGCCGGGCCGCCGGGGTGGCCCGCCCCGGGGCCGGCCGGGTCGAGATCGATGCCGGCCGCCTCGAGCGCCTCGAGCGTTTCGGACCGTGACTCGTCGCCCTCGGGGCGGCGGGGCTCGGCCGCGTCCCAGGCCTTCATCGGGCCTCGAACCGAGGCTCGGCCGCATCGCGGTACTCTGTCACGCAACGAGTGTACCGACCACCCCACGGAGGATGCGTGCCCAGCCCCGACCCCTTCAGCGCCCGATCCGGCCTCGGCGCCGGCCTGCCCGACGCGTACCGCCTGGCGGCGCTCGAGGACCGCATCGACCTCGGCCGCGCACCGGTCACCCTCAAGATCCTGCTCGAGAACGTCCTGCGCCACGCTGGCGGCGGCATCGTCCGGCCGGAGGACGTCGAGACGCTCGCCTCGTGGCGGCCCGGCTCGGTCGCCGAGGCCGAGGTGCCGTTCATGCCGGCCCGGGTCGTCCTCCAGGACTTCACCGGCGTGCCGTCGATCGTCGATCTGGCGGTCATGCGCGACGCGATGGCCGATCTCGGCGGCGACCCGGCGAAGGTCAACCCGCTCGTGCCGGCCGACCTCGTCATCGACCACTCGGTCCAGGTCGACCGGTTCGGGACCCCGGCGGCCTTCGCCTTCAACGTCGACCGCGAGTACGAGCGCAACGGCGAACGCTACCAGCTGCTGCGCTGGGCCCAGACCGCGTTCCGCGACCTGCGCGTCGTGCCGCCCGGGACCGGCATCGTCCACCAGGTCAACCTCGAGCACCTCGCGACGGTGGTCGCGGACGCGCCGGACGAGGGCGGGTCGGGCCGGATCGCCTATCCCGACACACTTGTCGGGACCGACTCCCACACGACGATGATCAACGCGCTCGGCGTCCTGGGCTACGGCGTCGGTGGGATCGAGGCCGAGGCGGTCCTCCTCGGCCAGCCGCTCTACCAGCCGATGCCCCGCATCGTCGGCGTCCGGCTGGGCGGCGAGCTGCCGCGTGGCTCGACCGCGACGGACCTCGTCCTCGTCGTGACCGAGCTCCTGCGCGAGTTCGGCGTCGTCGGGGCGTTCGTGGAGTTCGCGGGCGACGGGCTGGCAAACCTCTCGCTCGCCGATCGGGCAACGATCAGCAACATGAGCCCCGAGTTCGGGGCGACCTCGACGATCTTCCCGATCGACGACGAGACGCTCTCCTACCTCCGCCTGACGGGCCGGAGCGAGGATCGCATCACCCTCGTCGAGCGCTACGCGAAGGAGCAGGGCCTGTGGCGCGAGCCCGGTCCGGGCCCCGAATACGACTCGGTGCTCGAGCTCGATCTCGGCACCGTCGATCCGTCGGTGGCGGGTCCCCGCCGACCCCAGGACCGCGTCCCGCTGGTCGGCCTCCGGGCCAACTTCCAGTCGAACTTCCCGAACGGCCTCGTCGCCCTCGACGATGCCGGGGTCGAGGCGCAGCGGCCCGAGGGCGGCGCGGTCGAGGAGGCCTCGGCCGAGTCGTTCCCGGCCAGCGACGCGCCGTCGTTCACCTCGAGCCGGACGACCCGGGACCCGCCGCCGGCAGGCCTGCGCCCGGCCGCGGCGGACGCGGCGGCGAACGAGGCGGCGTCGGCGGCCGCGGCGGATCGCCGGACGTACCGCCCGGTCTCGATCGAGATCGACGGGCAGCGCCACACGATCCGAACCGGCTCGGTCGCGATCGCCGCGATCACCTCCTGCACGAACACCTCGAACCCGACCGTCATGGTCGGAGCCGGACTGCTCGCCCGGAACGCGGTGGCCCGCGGCCTCACCGTCGGGCCGACGGTCAAGACGTCGCTCGCGCCGGGCTCGAAGGCCGTCACCGGCTACCTCGAGGCGGCCGGCCTCATGGCCCCGCTGGAGGCGCTCGGGTTCGCCCTCGCCGGCTACGGCTGCACGACCTGCATCGGCAACTCCGGCCCGCTCGACGGGCCGATCGCCCGGGCGATCGAGGAGAACGACCTCGTCGTCGCCGCCGTCCTGTCGGGCAACCGCAACTTCGAGGGGCGCATCCATCCCCTCGCCCGGGCGAGCTACCTGGCCTCGCCGCCGCTCGTCGTCGCGTTCGCCCTCGCCGGCCGCGTCGACATCGACCTGCTGAGCGAACCTCTCGGGACCGGTTCGGACGGCCGCCCGGTCATGCTGGCCGACCTGTGGCCCGACCCCGCCGAGATCCGGAAGGTCATCGGCGAATCGATCGACCCCGAGCTGTTCCGGCGGACGTACGCCGTCGTCTTCGAGGGCGACGAGCGCTGGAAGGCGCTGCCGATCCCCGACGGCGACCGCTACGAGTGGGACCCGGACTCGAGCTACATCGCCCGCCCGCCGTTCTTCGAGGGCCTGACGATCGAGCCGCCGCCCCTGACCGACATCGAGGACGCCAGGGTCCTCGCGGTCCTCGGCGACTCGGTCACGACCGACCACATCTCGCCGGCCGGCTCGATCGCACCGTCCTCGCCGGCCGGGGCCTGGCTCCAGGCGCGCGGCGTCGGGCCGCTCGAGTTCAACTCGTACGGGGCCCGGCGGGGCCACCACGAGGTGATGATGCGCGGCACGTTCGGCAACATCCGGCTGCGCAACCGGCTCGCCGAGGGTCGCGAGGGGCCGTACACGATCCACCTGCCCGACGGCGAGGAGCAGTTCATCTACGACGCGGCGATGCGCTACCGGGCCGAGGGCGTGCCGCTCGTCGTCATCGCCGGGCGGGAGTACGGCACGGGCTCCTCGCGTGACTGGGCCGCCAAGGGCACCGCCCTCCTCGGCGTCCGGGCCGTGCTGGCCGAGAGCTTCGAGCGGATCCACCGTTCGAATCTCGTCGGGATGGGCGTCCTGCCGCTCCAGTTCGCGCCCGGCGAAAGTGCCGCCTCGCTCGGCCTGACGGGTCGCGAGACCTATTCGGTCGCCGGGCTGGCCGGTGACCTCGTGCCCCGCCAGCGGCTGACCGTCGGCGCCCGCGACGAGCGCGGCGAGGTGCGCCGGTTCGAGGTCGTCGCGCGTCTCGACGGCCCGATCGACGTCGGCTACTACCGCCACGGCGGGATCCTGCCGGCCGTCCTGCGGCGCCTCGCCCGCGAGAGCTGACGCCACGAACGCCGACACGAGCACCCTCCCTCGCGACGGCGGCGACCTCCCGGGATCCGGCGCCGTGGCGGCCGGGCGCCGCCTCCTCGAGGATGTCGGCCGTTCGGTCGGGCGGGCCGTCGTCGGCGCCGACGAGGCGATCCGCCTCACGCTGATCGCGTTGCTGACCGGCGGCCACGTCCTGCTCGAGGACGTGCCCGGGACCGGAAAGACGCTCCTCGCCCGGGCGATCGCCCGATCGCTCGGCCTGCGCACCGCGCGGATCCAGGGAACGCCCGACCTGCTGCCCTCGGACGTCACCGGGTCGAGCCTCTTCGAGCCGACCGGGTTGCGCTTCGTCGCCGGGCCCGTCTTCACGAACGTGCTGCTCGTCGACGAGATCAACCGGGCGACGCCACGGACCCAGTCGGCCCTGCTCGAGGCCATGCAGGAGCGGCAGGTCTCGATCGAGGGGGCGACCCATCCCCTGCCCGATCCGTTCGTCGTCCTCGCCACCCAGAACCCCGTCGAGTTCGACGGGACGTTCGCCCTGCCCCAGGCCCAGCTCGACCGCTTCCTCGTCCGGGCCCGCATCGGGTATCCGGACGAGGCGCGCGAGCGCCGGATCGCCCGGCGGCACCAGGCCGAGGCCGAGCCGCTCGACCGGGTGGAGCCGGTCCTCGATGCCGAGCGGCTGCTGCTCCTCCGCGACGAGGTCCGCCGGATCCGGGTCGCCGACGAGGTCGAGGCGTACGTCGTCGCACTCGTCCGGGCGACCCGCGAGCACCCGGACCTGAGCCTCGGCGCCAGCCCCCGGGCGACCGTCGCCCTCTACCGCGTCGGCCAGGCCGCGGCGGTCCTCGCCGGTCGGTCGTTCGTCCTGCCCGACGACATCAAGGCCGTCGCCCCGGCCGTGCTCGCGCATCGGCTCGTCGTCGACCTCGACCAGGGCCTGCGTGGAGCCACCGCCGAGTCGGCCCTCGCCTCGATCATCGCCGCCGTCCGCGTGCCGCCGGTGGCCGCCGATCCGGGATGACCGTCCAGGCGGTCGTCGCAATCCTGCTCATCCTCGGCGGCTCGTTCCTCGAGGTCCCGGTCGCGATCGTTCTCGGCACGATCCTCCTCTTCCTCGAGATCGTCCACTGGATCTGGACACGCCACGGGCTCGACGGCGTGACGTACGAGCGGCGCCTCGCCACCGACAGGACCTCGTGGGGCCACGACATCCCGCTCGCCCTCGAGGTCTGGAACCGCAAGCGCCTGCCGCTCGCCTGGTTGAGAGCCGACGACGAGACGAGCAACGACGTCGTCGTCCGCGAGCGGCCGCTCGTCGTCAACGATGCCGGCTCGCTGGCGATGCGCAACGCCTGGACGCTCGCGCCGTTCGAACGCGTGGTCCGCCGGCTTCACGTGGGCGCCGACCGGCGCGGCGTCTTCGCGATCGGGCCGGTCCGGCTCAGCGCCGGCGATCTCTTCGCCCGCCACGCCGCGAGCGCCGAGGGGGAGCTGATCCAGCGCTTCATCGTCCGCCCGCGAACCGTGCCGACGTCGGGCTTCGAACGGCCCGACCGCTGGGGCGGCGAGCAACGGGCGCGTTTCGGCCTCACCGAGGATCCGGCCCGGTTCGTCGGCGTCCGGCCCTACGCGATCGGCGACGCGAGGCGGCGGATCCACCACCGGACGAGCGCCCGCCTCGGCCGGCCGATGACGAAACGCTTCGAGCCGTCGCGGGATCGCGAGGTCCTCATCGCCCTCGACGTCCAGACCGACCACGGTCCGGCCTGGGAGATCGCCTTCGACGCCGAGGCCGTGGAATCGGTCATCGTGGTCGCGGCTTCCGTGGCGAGGGCCCTCGCGGCCGAACGAGCCGCCTTCGGGATCGTCGCCGCCGGCTATACCGGCGCCGAGAGCCGCTTCGCCCGCCTCGGCCTCTCGGCGGCGCCCGGCCAGCTCGAGCGGGTCCTCGACCTGCTGGCCCGGCTGTCGTCCCACGCCTCGGCTCCGTTCGAGCGGCTGCTCGACCTCGTCCATCGGACGACCCGCCCGGGAACGACGGTCGTCGTCGTGACGGCCCGCGACCCGCGGCCGTTCTTCCGTCGCCTCCGGGCGCTCGAGCGGGCCGGATGCGACGTCGTCGTCCTCGCCTGCGGCCCGACCGGGGCGGGCGACGCCGCGCGTGCCCGGGCGGCGGGCCTCGTCGCCCGGTCGGCGAGCCTCGACGGTCCGTGGCGAACGGCGACCCGCCTGGCGGTCGTCAGGTGACCGCGCCGGTCGGCGGTGGCGGTGAGCTGAAGCAAACCGGCGGTGAGGTGGCGCCACGCGGCGCCGAGGTCCCGGCGGCGGTCGACGGTCCGGGTCGCCCGCTTCGCCGAAGGCTGCTCGGGACGGCCGCCGTCGCGCCGGTCGCGCTCGCGGTCGTCGCCGAGGGCGCCTGGGTCGCCGTGCTCGCCGGCCTCGTCCAGGAGTACGCCCTGTCCGATGTCGTCGTGGGCCTGCCGGCGATGATCGGGCTGGCGGCCGCCGGCGCGGTCGTGGGCCGGCTCGGCGGGCCGCCGGCGGGCGGGCGCTGGCCGGTCGTGGCGGCGGCCCTGACGATCGCGGTCGGGGCCGCGGGCTGGCTGGCATCGTCCGAGGCCCGCTCCGCCCTCGCGGGATCGCCGGCCGCGGCGATCGCCGCGAACCCCGGCGGCTGGTTCGCCGGGCTCGCGTTCCTGCGCGGCCTCCGCCACGCCCGCCCGCCGCTGAGCGAGCCGACGCTGGCGCTGCTCCTCGGAATCGGCATCCCGGGCATCGCCTTCGCCGCGATCGCCGGCGGCATGATCGCCGATCCGTGGCGCGGCCGGTTCCTCGCCGACACGCTCGCCGCGGCGACGATCTTCGCCGCGTCGGCAACGCTCGCCCTGGCATTGGTCCGGCTGACGGCCGTCGGCGAGGACGCCGGTTTCGACTGGCGCCGAAACCCGCCCTGGATCGTCCTCGTCGGGCTCCTCGTCGCGGTGATCGCGGTCCTCGCCCAGCCGGCGTCGGCCGTCGCGGGCCCGCTGATCCCGATCGTGCTCGGCGTCGTCGCCGGGCCGTTCCTGGTCGTCGCGTTCATCCTGGGCTTCAGCCGGCGCGCGGCCTGGCTCATCTCGATCG
>DASTEU010000346.1:0-9406 GCA_035709325.1 Candidatus Limnocylindrales bacterium
CGCGAAGAAGACGAGCGTCGCCAGGGCGATGACGATCTCGGGAACGATGATGCTGACGTACGTCAACACGTCGAAGCCCATCCGGAGGCGGCGCGGGACCCGCTGCAGGCCGAGGGCCGCCATCGTCCCGAAGGTCGTCGCCAGCATCGCGTTGAAGAACGCCACGATCAGGCTGTTCTGGATCGCCTTCTGGATCACCCCGTTGCCGAGCGCGACCCCGAACCACTCGGTCGAGAAGCCGGTCCAAATCGTTGCGAGGCGGTTCGCGTTGAAGGCGAAGACGATGACGATGACGATCGGCAGGTAGAGGAACGCATAGACGAGGACCGCGTGGGCCCGGAACGCGTTCTCGACGAGGCCGCCGAAGCCCGCACGAGGCCACGAGCGCCTGGCTCGGACCTGGGCCGACGGGACGGCCGGAATCGCCGGGGCGCTCATCGACCGCTCACAGGACGCTCACGTCGCGGGTCCGGCGGCCGCGGTTGAGGAACCAGAGGTACAAGGTGATCGAGACCATCATCACCGCGATCAGGCCGACGGCCTTCGCCGAACCGGCCGGCCAGTGGCGGGCTTCGAGGAAGTCGAGGACGAGGGCGTTTCCGATGAGGAAGGTCCGCCCATAGCCGAGGATCGCCGGGATGACGTACTCGCCCATCATCGGGATGAAGACGAGGATGCTGCCGGTGATGACGCCGGGCAGGATGATCGGCAGGGTGATCTGGCGGAACGTCGCCCAGCGGCCGGCCCCGAGGTCCTTCGAGGCCTCGACGAGGGAGCGATCCATCCGCTCGAGCGTCACGTAGAGCGGGAAGATCATCAGCGGCAGGTAGCCGTAGGTCATCCCGATCATCACCCCGACGTCGGTGCCGAGGATCCGGAACGCCGGGTCGCCGATCATGTCGCCGATGAACCCTGCGGCGCCGCGCGGCCCGAGGATGATCAGCCACGAGTAGGCCCGGATCAGAAAACTCGTCCAGAACGGGATCACGAGGAGCAGGACGAGCAGCCCCTTGTGGCGGCCCGCCCGGGTGGCGATGAAGTAGGCGAGCGGCAGGGCGATGAGCAGGGTGAGGATCGTCCCGATCGTCGCCAGCCTCAGGCTGTCGATGAACGGGTCGGGCCGGGCCAGGACCTGGCCGTAGTTGTCGAGTGTGAGCGCCGGCGTATAGCCGCCGTTGCGGGCCTTCTCGCCGAGGCTGAAGACGACGACGATGAACAGCGGGGCGACGAGCAGCAGGACGTACCAGACCGCCGCCGGCAGGACGAGCAGCCCCGTTGCCAGCGCGGAGCGGCCGGAGCCCTCCTGCCGGGGCGTCGCCGCCGCCGTCATCGCGTCGTCAGTTCGTTCGATGGCGCCTCGCGGGCGTCAGCCGATCGCCGACTTGAAGTCGGCCCAGAGCGCGATCCGGTCGGGATTGTCGGTCTGATCCGGGTCGGCACCCTCGAGGTTCGGCATGACGTCCTCCGGGGGGAAGATCGCCGGGTCGTTGAGCAGGTCCTCCGAGACCAGCTTCTTGGCCTCGAGGTTCGGCGTGGCGTAGCCGTTGTATTCGGTCTCGGCCGCCTGGACCTCCGGCTCGTGGATCCAGTTGAGCCATTCGTACGAGCCGTTCGGATGCGGCGCGTCCATGAGCTTGACCCAGACGTCGAGCCAGAAGAGCGAGCCCTCGCTGGGGACGATGTATTCGGTATCGGCCGTCTCGGGGTTGTCGCGCAGCTCGAGCAGCGGGCCCGTCCAGCCGAGGCAGAGGACCGCCTCCTCGGTCGCGAGCTTGTCCTGGTACGTGTCGGAGTCCAGCGCCAGGACGTGCGGGGCGAGGTCGGTCAGGATCTGCTTCGCTTCGGCGAGCTTCGCCGGATCGGTCTCGTTGAGCGAATAGCCGAGCATCTTGAGCGGCATCGTCAGGACGTCTCCGAGGCTGTCGACGAGGACGACCCGGCCGCTGTACTTGCCGACCGCGAGATTGAAGAAGTCCTCCCACGACTCGAGCGGTTCGGTCACGACCTTCTTGCGCACGAGGATGCCGGTCGTCCCGAAGTCCTTCGGGACGTGGTACTCGTTGTTGGGGTCCCACTTCTGGCTCAGCAGCGTGGGATCCATGTACTGCATGTTCGGGATTCGGCTCATGTCGAGCTTCTCGATGAAGCCGTCCTCGATCATCGCCGGCAGGAACTCGGCCGTCGGGCAGGCGATGTCGTAGCCGCTGCCGCCGGCCTGGAGCTTCGCGAGCAGCTCCTCGTTGTTGGCGAACGTGTCGTAGGTGATCGTCGTGTTGTGCATCGCCTGGAACGCTTCGATGTTCTCGGGGGCGATGTAGTCCGACCAGTTGTAGATGAACAGCTCGCTCTCGACCGGTCCGGCGCTCGGAGCGGCCGAACCGCCACCGGGCGTCGCGCTCGCGCCCGTGCCGCCTGAGGCCGGCGGATTGGTTGCGCCACCGCCTCCGGTGCAGGCGGCGAGGAAGGCGGCGGTCCCGGTCAGGCCCGAGGCAGCCAGGAAGCTGCGTCGGTTGACCTTCGTCCGCGCCATCCGTGCCAGGAGCCGGTTGAGGTCCTGATCTGCCACGTCGCGCTCCTCCTCCCGGGTGATCCCGGGCTGTTCGAATCTCACCCGACGAGGATGAGGTTCGCCTCCTCGTGCCAGCGGACCACGACCGAATCGCCCGGTCCCAGTCCCTGCGCGGTGCCTGCCCCCAGTGCGTTCTGCCGCCGAGCGACGAGCTCGCCGGCGCGGTCGGTCGTGATCCGGTATTCGGTCTGGTCGCCGAGGTACGTCCCCTGGTGGATGCGGCCGGTCACCTCGGTCCAGCCGCTGCCTTCCGAGGCGTTATCGGTGCCGGCCGGCTCGACCCGCAGGCGCTCCGGTCGGACGGCAACCGTGACGCTCGTGCCGGCGGCCGGCACGGCCGCCGGATCGGTGACGGTGCCGTTGAGCGACAGACCGCTGTCGGTCTCGACGCGGGCGCGGCGGGTCGCGGCGTCGAACTCGACGACGCGGCCCTGAAGCGGGTTCGACGTCCCGATGAAGTTCGCGACGAACTTGTTCACCGGGTGCTCGTAGAGTTCGGTCGGGTTGCCCATCTGCTGGATCAGCCCGTCGCGCATGACGACGATGACGTCGCTCATCGTCAGCGCCTCCTCCTGGTCGTGGGTCACGTAGACGAACGTGATCCCGACCTCCTGCTGGAGGGCCTTGAGCTCGAGCTGCATCTCCTTGCGGAGCTTGAGGTCGAGCGCGCCGAGCGGCTCGTCCAGCAGCAGCACCGAGGGATGGTTCACGAGCGCCCGGGCCAGGGCGACGCGCTGCTGCTGGCCGCCCGACAGCTCCCACGTCCGCCGCCGCTCGTAGCCGGAGAGCCGGACGAGCTCGAGGGCCTCGCTCGCCCGCCGCCGTTCCTCGAGGCGCGGCACCTTCCGCTGGCGCAGGCCATAGCCAACGTTCTGGGCGACGTCCATGTGGGGAAACAGCGCGTAGTGCTGGAACACCGTGTTGACGTTGCGCTGGTACGGGGGAACGCCGGCAATCGGGCGACCGGTCAGGAGGATCTCCCCCTCGGTGGGCTGCTCGAAGCCGGCGATCATCCGGAGGGTCGTCGTCTTGCCGCAGCCCGACGGCCCGAGCAGGCTCGTGAACGAGGATCGCGGGATCCGGAGCGTCATCCGGTCGACCGCGGTGATCGATCCGAACCGTTTCGTGACGTCGAGCAGCTCGACGTCCGGGGGGCCCTCGGCCGGCCCGGGCGGCGGCGAAGCGGGAGCGCCGGCGGTACGGCGTTCGGAGGCGTTCTCGGCGACGGTCACGGGCCCTCTCTCGGACGGAACGTGGCGCAGGTCCGGGGTGTAGCCTCGCTACAGGCTGGCCGATGGTACTGAAAGGCATCCCGCAGCGTCAACGCGCGATGTCTGCGAGTTTCGAATCTGGTACTCGCCGAAGGCGTGAGAGTCGCAGTTCACTGAAGCTATACTTCATCGCCAGGTGATCGGGAGGACGCCCCAACCGCCATGACGACCGCCGCCGCGCCAGACCCACGACCGTCGACGGACATCCAGCTCGGGCCCCGAATCAGGGCCCTCCGCCAGGCGCGCAGCGTCACCCTCAAGGAGCTGGCGGCCCGGGCCGGCGTGACCGAGAGCTTCCTCTCGCAGGTCGAGCGCGAGGTCACGAGCCCCTCGATCGCCTCCGTCCAGCGGATCGCCCGGGCACTCGGGTTGGCGATCGCCGAGCTCTTCGTCGAGGAGGCGCCGCGGGGACGCGTCGTGCGGCGCTCCGAGCGGCGGCGGATCTCGTACCCGGGGCTCGGTGCGGTCGACGAATTCCTCACGTCCGACATGAACGCCCGCCTCCAGGTCATCGTCTCGACGATCCAGCCGGGGGGCGGCACCGGCGAGGAGGCGTACCGCCACGAGTCCGACGAGGAGGTCGTCGTGGTGCTGTCGGGGCGGCTCGAGCTGTGGGTCGGGGACGAACACCACGTCCTCGAGGAGGGCGACGCGGTCACCTACTCGTCGCGGATCCCGCACCGCAACGTCAATCCGGGTCCGGGCACCGCGACGGTCCTGTTCTGCGTGACGCCGCCGAGCTTCTGAGAGGCGGATCCGGCGCCGCGCGGCCGCGCCCGCCGCCGCGCCCGCGCCGCGCCGCGTGGCCGGCGCCACGCCGCGTCCCCGCGCCACCCCGCGTCCGCGCAGCCGCCTGCCGCCGGGATATTCCGAGGATGCGTATCTGCGCGCCGCTCCGGGCTCGAGAGGCGATTTGCGGGCTTCCGTGTGCTGGGGCAAATATTCGTGCGGCGGAGCCCTCATCCGTGCGCGGCATGGTGAAATCTACGCATGGGGCGAATATCCGGCCCGGGTTCCCGTCGACGACCCGGAGGTGCCGGCCGGCGAGTCCCCGCCATCGGAATGAGTCAGCATGCACCCCGTGATTCTCGCCGGCGTCGGGCGGGGCCCGGCTCTGGCGGCTGGGTCCGCGCCAGCCTCGGCATCCGTTGCGAGTCCTCGCGGCCGATCTCCGACCGTCCCGACCATATTCGCCGGGGGCTTAGGAGAGGGCCTGCCGCAATGATGCGCCCAGCTCCACGCCGGCTTCATTCCCCGAGTGCATTTGCGTGCGCCTTGGAGGGGGCCTGCCGCCCGGCATGCGGCTTCGTAAGCCTGGGCTGAATATCCCCGCCGCGGACCCTGGGAGGACCGCGTGCGCTCTCCGTCAGCGAGCGCCGCGGCGAGATTCCGGAATCTCGGCCTCGGCGGCGGTTCCGGCTGGTGCCCGGCCGTTCCGGAACACAACCCGGCTGGTGCCCGGCGGTTCGGGCCGAGTGCCCGGCGACGACCCGGAGGCGCCGGCCGGCGACTTCCCGCCGTCTAGAATGACTCCGCATGTACGCCGTGATCCTCGCCGGCGGGGGCGGGACCCGGCTCTGGCCGCTCAGCCGGCCGGAGCGCCCAAAACCCTTTCTCCCGCTCGTCGGCGACGAGTCGCTCCTCCAGCGGACCGTCCGCCGGATCGCGCCGCTCGTCAGCCCGGCCGATACCTTCTGCGTCGTCGACCGGCGTTTCGGGCACCTCGTGCGGGAGCAGGCGCCGGAGATCGGCCTGATCGTCGAGCCGGCGGGCCGCAACACCGCGGCGGCGATCGCCCTGGCCGCTGCCCGGATCGAGCGTCCCGAAGACGAGGTCATGCTCGTCCTGCCGGCCGACCACTGGATCGAGCGCGAGGATGACTTCCGCTCGGTCCTCGCGACCGTTGCCGGCCGGATCGCGACCGGCGCGTTCGGCCTCGAGGATCCGCTCGTAACCCTCGGCATCGAGCCCGACGAGCCCTCGACCGAATTCGGCTACCTCCGCCCGGACACGATGCGCGGCGAGCGTCTCGACGGCCTGATGGCCTACCCGCTCCTCGCGTTCGAGGAGAAACCCACCGAGCACCGCGCCCGCGAGCTGCTGAACCTGCCCGGGGTCGCGTGGAATGCCGGCATGTTCGCCTGGCGCCGGCGGGCGATCCGGTCGGCCCTCGAGAAGTACACGCCGCTCATGATGCTCATCGAACCCGCCGCCGCGTCGGAGATCGCACTCGGCGGGGCTTATGACCGGATCACCCCGATCTCGATCGACCGGGCCGTCATGGAGGGGGCGGCCGCAGACCACCGGGTCGTGATGGCCGCGATGGATGTCGGCTGGAGCGACGTTGGCAGCTGGTCGGCGCTCCTGCGGGCGATCGCCGGCAGCAACGACCGGGGCGCCACGGGCCGCGTCGTCCAGTCGGGCGAGTCGATCGAGGCAGGCCCGGACGACCTCGTGATCCGGCCGGTCGGCGGGCGGCTCGCGGCCGAGACCCCGGCGCGGGGTACGATCGTCGCCGATGGCGTCTGGGCCCATCTCGCCGGGGCCGGCCATCTCGGGGCGGAGGTCCGCGCGCTCCTCGACCGCGTCCAGCAGGAGGACTGACCCGTGACGAACATCGCCGAAGCGCCGACGCCGACGACGATCGTCTTCGGTACCGACGGCTGGCGGGCGAAGGTCGCCGACGACTTCACGTTCGAGAACGTCCGCCGCTGCGCCGACGGCGTGGCCCGGTACGTGGTCGATCGCGGAGAGCAGGCGAAGGGCGTCGTCATCGCCTACGACCGGCGGTTCGCCTCGGAGCACTTCGCGGCGGCGGCGGCCGAGGTGATCCTCGCCCACGACATCCCGGTCGCCTTCGGTCGCCAGGCGATGCCGACCCAGATGTCGAGTTACGAGGTCGTCGAGCGGGGCGCGGCGGCCGGCATCGTCATCACCGCCAGCCACAACCCCTGGACCGACAACGGCTTCAAGGTCAAGTCGCCGACCGGCTCGGCTGCGGGGCCCGACGTCCTCTCCGTCATCGAGGCACAGATCGCCCGGAACGGCGGCACCGCGATCGAGCGCCGGCCGTTCGCCGACGCCGAGTCGGCCGGCCTCGTCGAGCAGTTCGACCCGTACGAGGGGTACGAACGATTCCTGCGGCGGACGATCGACCTCGACGCGCTGCGGGCCGCGGACGTCAGCGTCCTCGTCGAGCCGATGTACGGCTCGGGGGCGGGCTGGATCCCGCGGCTCCTGGCCGGCGGCAGGATCCGGGTCACCGAGATCCACCGCGAGCGCAATCCGTACTTCGGCGGCATCAACCCCGAGCCCATCCGGCCCCACGTCGACGAGGCGCTCGGGCTTATGGCCGATGACGGTTTCGACCTCGGACTACTCCTGGACGGCGACGCCGACCGGGCGGGCGCGGCCGACGAGCAGGGCACGTTCATCCACCAGCTCCAGGTCACGGGCTTGCTGATGTACTACCTGGCCGAGCACCGGGGACTTCGCGAGCCGGTCGTCGTCAGCGTCAACAACACCTCGATGGCCGGCCGCCTCGGCGAGCGATACGGCATCGACACGTACGAGACGTCGGTGGGCTTCAAGTACATCGGCCCGCGGATGATCGAGACCGGGGCGATGATGGGCGCCGAGGAGTCGGGCGGCTACGGCTTCGGGATGCACCTGCCCGAACGCGACGGGATCTACGCGGACCTCATGCTGCTCGACCTGTTCCTCCGCGAGAAGGCGGCCGGACGGTGGCCGGTCTCGCGGGCGATCGCGGCCTTCCATGAGATCGCCGGCGCGTCATGGTATCGCCGGATCGACGTCCATATCGCCCGGGAGCAGTACGCCGACGTCAAGCGGCGCCTCCTCGAGGACCTCGTCAGCCAGGCGCCGACGGAGCTCGCCGGCCAGCCGGTCAGCCGGACCCAGTCGCTCGAGACGAAGGACGGCTTCAAGTTCTTCGTGGCGGACGGCTCGTGGCTCCTCGTCCGGACGTCGGGAACCGAGCCGCTCGTCCGGATCTACACTGAAGCGACGTCGGAGGCCGTCCGGGACGCCATGCTCGAGGCCGGCGAGCGCCTCGTCCGCGGCGCGTGACGGGTCCGGCCGCCGCCAGGCGGGTCGACAAGCCCTGGGGCCACGAGCTGATCTGGGCCCACACCGATCGCTATGCCGGCAAGGTCATCGTCATCGAGACCGGGCGCCGCCTGTCGCTCCAGCTCCACCATCGCAAGGAGGAGTCGGTCTACGTGATGAGCGGCCGGCTCCGGCTCCACCTCGAGGACGACGCCGGGACGATGGCTCAGCACGACCTCGGCCCGGGCGACCACGCCCACGTTCCGGTCGGGCGGCGCCACCGGTTCGAGGCGCTCGAGCGGGTCGCGCTCATCGAAGTCTCGTCGCCCGAGCTCGACGACGTCGTCCGGCTCGAAGACGACTTCGGCCGCGAAGGGACGACGGCCCCGTAGAGCCGTCGGCTGCCCTCCGATGGCCGATTCGGGGGATGACCCGACGGGGTCGCGGGTGTATCGTTGAGGCACACACGACCGCCTCACCGGTCGGATGGTGCATCGACCGGGCGCGGCCGCGTGAACGCCCCCAGGGGCGCGGAGGTATGCGGCGATGCACAGCTCCCTGATCGGCAAGGTCGAGAAGGCGAATCGCTACGCGCGGGAACTCGATCGCATCACGATCGATCGGCTCTCGCTCACCTTCCGTGGCGACAACGACACCCATCACGTCAGTCTCGACGCCGGTCAGTGGCACTGCACCTGCCACTATTTCGAGAGCTGGGGCTCGTGCGTCCACCTGCTGACCCTCCAGAAGATCATGGGCGTCATGCTGCCCGAGGAGGCGCAGGTCTCGATCTTCGCGACGACGCAGGCCGCCGCACCCGCCTGACCCCGGGCCGCTCCCGCCGCAGGGTGCCGCACCGAGCGGCACCGGTCCCGGTGCGCCGGGCTCATCGAAGCCACGTCACGACCGCTCGCGGGTCGTCCGCGGGCGGGCCGAATCGCGCCTCGACGGGCCAGCCATCGGCCGTCCGGCTGTGGACGACGATCTCGACGACCCGGCCGTCGTCGCGCTCCCACACGACCGCGAGACGCGCGCCGGCCGCGTCGAGCGCGAACGAGCCGGGCCGCACGCCCGCCGACGGCGGCTCGACCGGAAGCGCGGCGATCTCCTGGCCGGCCAACCACGAGCTCGTGTTCGATCCGTAGAGCCGGCCGTCGACGCTGCTGAGCCAGACGACCGCCGCGCCGTCGGCCGAGACCGTCACTGCCCGGACGTTGCCGGGGCCGCCGATGACGTCGCCGGACGCGACGGCCGCAATCGAGATCGCGCCCCCGACGTCGGGATCCTCGACGACGACCGCGATCCGCTCCTCGTCGATCCAGGCCGGCCCGGTGAGCACCGGATCACCCTCGACCGGGAAGACGATCGACGCGCCCGAGGGGACCTCCGTGACCGCGACGCCGAACTGGCCGGCCGCACCGAGCGTCAGCGCCGCCACCCGCTGGCCATTCGGCGAGGCGGCGCCGAAGAGCAGCGAGCCGGCCGGCTGGGCGTCCTC
>DASTEU010000347.1:0-3316 GCA_035709325.1 Candidatus Limnocylindrales bacterium
GCGGGCTCGGCGTCGCGACGATGGCCCACGCGATGCCAGACGTGAACCTCACGACGATGACCGAGACGCTCGCCGCCGCCGTCCGGATCGACCATGCGACCGACCTGCCGGTCATCGCCGACTGCGACAACGGCTTCGGCGGCCTCGGCAACGTCGTCCGGACGCTCGTCGAGTACGAGCGGGCCGGGATTTCGGCGATCAGCATCGAGGACAACCTCTTTCCCAAGCGGAACAGCCTGCTCGGCGCCGACACGAAGCGCGAGCTCCTCCCGATGGGCGAGCAGGCGCGTCGCCTTCGCGCGGCGAAGCGCGCCCAGGAGACCGACGACTTCGTGCTCATCGCCAGGGTCGAGAGCCTCATCGCCGGCCACGGCGTCGATGACGCCTGCGAGCGGGCCGACGCGTACGTCGACGCCGGCGTCGACGCGATCCTCATTCACTCGCGGGACAAGACGCTGTCGGAGATCGACGGCTTCCTCTCCTCGTGGAAAGGGCTCGGCACGACGCCGCTGGTCGCGGTCCCGACGCTCTTCCCGACGTTCGGCTCCGCCGAGCTCTACGAGCGCGGCTTCAATCTCGTGATCCTCGCCAACCAGCCGATGCGGGCGGCGGTCGGGGCGATCGAGGAGACGCTCGCGAAGCTGGCCGTCGCGGGTCGCGCGGCGGACGTCGATGCCGACATCGTTCCGGTCGACCACATCTTCGAGCTGGTCGGCACGAAGGAAGCGATCGCCCTCGAGGACGAGGGGGCCGTTCCGGCTTGATCCGCTCGAGCGGCAGGATCCCGACCGATCGGCCGGCGGCCGTCGTCGTCGGGCTCGACTGCATCACCGGCCTCCAGACGACGCGGATCTTCACCGCCCGGGGAATCCCGGTCGTCGGCGTCGTCGCCGACCCGCACCATTTCTGCGCGCGGACCCGCCTGCCGGTCGCGATCGTTCGAGCCCAGCTGCGCGGCGAACCGCTCGTCGACGCCCTCGTCGCGCTCGGTGACCGGCTCGACACGCCGGGCGTCCTCGTGCCCTGCACGGACGCCGCGGTCCTCGCGATCTCGGCCGGTCGCGATCGCCTCGCGGAGTCGTTCCGCTTCGTCCTGCCGGACCACGAGGACGTCGTCCGGCTGATGGACAAGGTCGGCTTCGCCGAGCACGCGCTGCGGGCGGGCCTGGCGATCCCGCCGACCGCGGTCCTGCGGTCGCGCGCCGACGCAGAACGGGCGGCCGCCACGCTCGGCTTCCCGGCGGTCCTCAAGCCGGGCCTCAAGGGCCCGGCCTGGCTGGCCGCGACCCGGGCAAAGGCCATCCAGGTGCGCTCGGCCGACGAGCTGCAGACACGCTACGACGAGGCCAGCGGCTGGGCCGACGTCCTCATCGCCCAGTCCTGGGTCCCGGGCCCCGAGTCGTCGCTCTACTCGGTGAACACGTATTACGACCGCGAGGCGACACCGCGCGTCTCGTTCGTTGCCCGCAAGCTCCGCCAGTGGCCCCTCGACACCGGCACGAGCTGCCTCGGCGAGGAGGTCCGCAACCCCGAGGCCGAACGGATCGCCCGGGACCTGTTCGGGAGCGTCGCCTACCGCGGCCTGGGGTACATCGAGGCGAAGGCCGACGAGCGGACCGGCCGGCTCATGATCATCGAGCCGAACATCGGCCGCCCGACCGGCCGGTCGGCGATCGCCGAGCGGGGCGGTGTCGAGCTGCTCCTCTCCGCGTACCGCGACGCGCTCGGCGAGCCGCTGCCGGATGCCGTCGAACAGCAGTACCGCGGCGTCAAGTGGATCTACTGGCGCCACGACCTCCAGGCCGCGCTCGTCCGAGCCGCGCGCGGCGAGCTGTCGGCCGGGGCGTGGCTGCGCTCGGTTCGCGGCCCCAAGGTCGAGGCGGTCTTCGCCCGCCGGGATCCGGTGCCGTTCGTCGCCGACGTCGTCAACACCGCCGGGGCGGCCGTGCGGGCCGCCGCAAGGCGCCTCGTTCCCCGCGCCGCCCGACGGCGCGGCCCGGCTGCCGACGGAGGTCGCGACGCGGCCCACCCGGCGGCCTGACGTGGCCGTCCTCGCGATCGCCCGCCGGCTCGCCGCCTCACGACCCGCGGCCGCCGTCGCGGATCTCCTCGAGCGGCTGGTCGCCGGCCGGCCCGACTCGCTGGCGGTCCTGACCTTCCACCGGGTCGCCGACCCGGGAGCCGACGTCCCCCCGGGGCTCCTCAGCGCGACACCGGAGGGTTTCGCCGAGCTCGTCGAGGTGATCGCCCGGCGCCATGAGGTGGTGTCGATCGACGACGTTCTCCGGAGGGCGGGCGGCGGTGATGCCCTGCGACCGCGATCGCTCCTCCTGACGTTCGACGACGCCTATGCCGACGTGGCCGATCACGCCTGGCCGGCTCTCCGTGAGCGGGGACTGCCCGCCGTCCTCTTCGTGCCGACCGCCTATCCCGACGCCCCCGACCGGGTCTTCTGGTGGGAGCGGGTCCACCGGGCGATCACGTCGACGGCCCGTCCGTCCGTGGCCGTGCCGGCCGGAGGCGAGCTTCCGCTCACGAGTCCGGCCGAACGGGGCCGCGCCTACCGCGCCGTCCGCGACGCGCTCAAGGCCATGCCGCACGAGGAGCTCATCGGGGCCGTCGAGCGCCTCGTCGGGGACCTTGGCGGCGATCGACCCGGCGCGACCGTCCTCGGCTGGGACGCGCTCCGGCGACTCGCCGGCGAGGGCCTGGCGCTCGCCCCGCACACGCGGACCCACCCACTGCTCCCCCGACTCGATCCGGCGGAGCTCGACGCCGAGATCGCCGGCTCGCGGGCCGATCTGGCCCGCGAGACCGGCAGTCGCGTCCCGGCGTTCGCCTATCCGTCGGGCGCGGCCTCGCCGGCGAGCGTCCGGGCGGTCCGCGCGGCCGGCTTCACGGTCGCCTTCACGACGGCCCGCGGCGTGAACGACCTCCGGTCGGCGAACCGGCTGCTGTTGCGCCGTGTCAACGTTTCGGTGCGGACGCCGCTCGCGGCGCTCCGGGCCCAGGTGCTCCGATGATCCGATGCGAGGTCGGCGGCACGGTTGCGAGCCGCCGGGGAATGGATCGACGGGGCCGCGATGGTAGGCTGCTCGCACCGACCGGACGACGGTGCCGCCGCCTGCGCGGCCGACCCGGCCGTCCGGCCCCGATGCGACGACGAGGAACGTGAACGTGGAGTTGTCCGGGTATCTCGCGGTTGCCAGGCGCTGGTGGTGGACGCTCGTCGTGTCCGCCTGGATCGCCGGCCTCACGGGCTACCTCGTCGCCTCCACGATCCCGCCGACGTACGAGTCGCAGGTCAAGGTCCTCG
>DASTEU010000348.1:0-5838 GCA_035709325.1 Candidatus Limnocylindrales bacterium
CCACCCCGCCGCTCACTCGGTCGGCGCGCCCGCCTCGATGATGTCGACGTCGGAGACGGCCGAGATCAGGCTCACGACGGCCTGCTGCTCGGTGCCGGCCGGGAGGCGGAGGTCCAGCTCGAGCTCGTAACGGCCCTTGCCGTGGCGCTCGCTGTTGACGCCGGCAATCTCGACCTTGTTCGCCGTGAGCGAGCGCGAGATCTCACCGAGCGCCTCGAGCCGGCCGGCCATGATCCGCACCCGGAAGACGTTCGCGTTCTGGAGGCGCAGCCGGGCGACGAGCGCATTGAGCGGCCCGAGCGAGAAGACGATGATCAGGGTCGTCACGACGGCCACGACGTAGGCCGCGCCGCCGGCCGCCATCCCGACGGCCGCCGTCGCCCACAGGCTGGCCGCGGTCGTCAGCCCGCGTACCGACGCGCCGTACTTGAGGATCGCCCCGGCGCCGAGGAAGCCGATGCCCGACACGATCTGGGCCGCGACACGCGACGGGTCGGTCGGGATCGTGCCGTTCGGAGACGGCGGCGTCTCGAACACGAAGATCGAGATGACGGTGAACGCGGCGGATCCGAGCGAGACGAGCAGGTGCGTTCGCATGCCCGCCGGATGGGCGTGGATCTCGCGCTCGAGGCCGATCCCCGCGCCCAGGGCGGCGGCGACGAGCAGGCGCAGCGAGATGTCGAGCTGCTCGGCGAGATCGACGGGCATCGGCTGGCGGCCTCCTGGATGGACGGCGGTCCCGGCCGCCAGTCTAGCGAGTAGGATGAGCCACCCGACCCCGCACGCCGCAGGACGTTCACGTGCCCCGATTCCTCACCCGCCGGCTCGCGACCGGCGCCCTGATCGCCGCGCTCGTCGTCTCGTGCGGCGGACCCGGCCCGTCCGCCACGGGTGCCGATCGGTCGGCCGAACCATCGTCCTCGACCTCGCCCGCGGCCACGCCGAGCGGCGACGCGTCGGCGTCTCCAGGAGGGACCGCCCCATCGGCGACCGTGCCTCCGGCCTCCGAACGCCTCACGATCCTGCTCGTCGGCTTCGACAACACCACCGAGCGCGAGCGGTCCGAGCTCACCGACACGGTCATCCTCGCGTCGCTCGATCGGGTCGCCGGGACGGTCTCCCTGCTCGGGCTGCCCCGCGATCTCAGCGACTTCCCGCTGCCGGGCGGCGCCGTCTACCGCCAGAAGCTCAACTCGCTCTACGCCGAGATCCGGGCGAACCCGGGCCGCTTCGGCGGCACGGCCGAAGTAGAGCCAGAAGCGATCCTGGCGGAGGTGGTCGGCAACCTCGTCGACATCCCGATCGATCACTGGGTGACGGTCGACATGGACGGCTTCGCGGGAATGGTGGACGCCCTCGGCGGCGTGGACGTGTACGTCGAGGACCCGATCTGCGATTCGGGCTACCGCCAGCTCGGCCTGCGCGGCTTCGAGGCGGCCGCCGGCTGGTGGCACATGACGGGTCCGCAGGCCCTCGGCCTGGCGCGGGTGCGCCACGATGCGGGCGGCAGCGACTTCCATCGGATGCGCCGTCAGCAGGGCCTCCTCGTGGCGATCCGGGACGCGATCGTCGCGGCCGGCGCGGACGACGACCCGCTCGGCTGGCTCGAGCGAGTCCCGGCGATCCGGACGAACCTGCCGCCCGAGCTGATCGTCGATGCCGCCTCGGTCGTGGCCGCCGTCTCCGCGCAGCGGATCCATGGGCGCCTGATCCAGCCATTCGGAAACGGCGGCACCGAGCTCTACGACGAGCGCGGCTACGTCCTCCGCGCCGAGGTCGACGAGATCCGGGAGATCGCCGGGCTCCTCTTCACGGAGCCGGGGACGCGCCCCTCGACCGGCCGGCCGCGACCGAGCCCGGAGAAGCCGGCGACCGTTCCGGACCTGCCGCGGTTCAACGGCTGCTGATCGGAGCGCCGCGGTCAGGCTGTGGGTGGCGCCTCGGGTTGGGTCACGTCGACGACGTCCGCCCCGAGGGCCGCGACGAGGTCGGCCGGCGTGAGGTGGAGGTTCACGCCGAAACCGCCGCCGCCGATCGCCACGATCGGCTGACTGAGGATCGAGGCGTCGACGATCACCGGCCAGGTCCGGGACGAGCCGAACGGCGTGATCGTGTAGCGCTCGTAGCCGCTGACCGCGCGCGCCTCGTCGGCGTCCGGCAGGGACAGGCGGCTGACGCCGAGGTGGCCCCGCAGCTTCGGCCAGTCGAACCGCCGGCCGGCCGGCACGAGCACGAAGAGGTAGTCGTCGTCGCCGCGCCGAACGACGATCGTGCGGAGCAGCGCGGCCAGCGGGACGCCCTGGAGCCGGGCACTCTCCTCGGCGCTGCCCGCGCGCTCGGTCCGGACGACCCGGTGCGGCACGCCGGCTGCCTCGACGGCCGCGATGGCTGGAGTGGTCTGGACGGCATCATCCATACCGCCAGTGTGCCCTGCCGAGCCGGGCGATGCTTGACTGGGGCCGGAGTGGCGCCGCGTCGGTCTCGCCGCCCGACCGGACCATTCCGGCCGGCCGGGCGGTCGTCAATTCAGCGGGAGCTCGGCGTCGTCTGGCGATCCGCCGGGTTCGCCTCGGGTTCCACGAGCTCGAACTCGGTCCACGCGCAGGACGCGCACGTCCAGGGCCGATTGAAGGTCCCGTCCTTGGCGGCGTCGTCGGCCGACTTCCACGAGCCTCGTGTGTCGACCGTGCCGCACTGGGAGCACTTCCTCATGAGATTGGCCATGTCGGGCCTCCTGATGCGGAAGTGCCGACCGTACCCACGCCGCGCCGCCAGCGACCTTTCAGGAGCCTCGCCGGAGGTTGGAAAGTCCTATCGGATTCCGCGCCGATCGGAGGCGTCAGCGAGCGGAGGCGTCAGTCGGCGAGCGCGATCCGGATGCGCTTGTTGATCCGGCCCTTCGACTCGTAGCCGGTGACCTTGATGCCGCCCACCTCGCGGGTGTTCGCGACGTGCGTGCCGCCGTCTGCCTGGAGGTCGAGCCCGACGATCTCGATCGTCCGGATCTGCTCGATTCCGGGCGGCAGAAGGTTGACCTTCGTCCGGATCAGGTCGGGGATCGCGAACGCCTCTTCGCGGGGCAGCACGTTCACCCGGACCTCCCGAGCGGAGCGGAGCTCTTCGTTGACCTTCGCCTCGATCTCGTCGACGAGGTCGCCGCTCATCCGCTCGAACTCGAAGTCCATGCGGCCCGAGCCCGGCTCCATGTTGCCGCCGGTCACGAGGGCGCCGTAGTCGCGCCACACGACGCCGCACAGGGCGTGGAGCGCGGTGTGGGTCCGCATCAGGGCCAGGCGGCGGGCCCAGTCGAGATCGACCGTCACGAGGTCGCCGACGGCGGGCGGACCGTCCTCGAACGGTTCGAGTTCGTGGACGATGTCGCCGCCGCTCTTCTTCGCCGCGCGGATCGTCCACGTTCGGCCGTCCGCCGCCCGCAGGATCACGCCCCGGTCCGACGGCTGGCCGCCGCCGCCCGGGTAGAAGACCGTCCGATCGAGGACGACGAGCGCGGAGCCGCTCGCGTCGTCGAGGGCCTCGACGCGGGCCTCGACCGACCGCGCGTAGGCGTCCGTGTAGCAGAGCTGGCCGGCGACGTCCATCGCGGCTACTCGAGCGTGAGCGTGCCCGTCATCGTCGTCGGGTGGACCTGGCAGAGGAACGGGTAGGCGCCCGCGGCGAGGGCCGGCGCCTCGTACGTCCGCACCTCGGGGCCGGTGAAGAACGCGGTGTCGCCGATGTTCACCGGCTGCCCGTTCGGGTCGTTGAGGACGAAGTTGTGGGGCGCCGTGTTGTCCTGGTTGTCGAACTCGATCGTGAACGGCGTGTCGACCGGACCGGTCAGCTCGGCGGGCTCGAAGCCGGTGACGGCCGAACCGACGGGGGCAGCGACCTTCACGACGGTCGTCGAGGGCTGGCCCGAGGGCCCGCCGTTCGACGCGGCGGGTGTGCCGCTCGGGGCAACCGAACCGGTCGGCGGCTCCGCCGAGGCCGAGGCGTCGGCCGACGGCACCGCCGTCTCCGAGGGAGCCGGGGCGTACGTCCAGCCGGCCTCGCCGCCGCTCGAGCAGGCAGTGACGGCGAGGGCCAGGAGGGCGATGGCAGCGAGGGGCAGTCGACGCATGCGGGCAGGTCCTCGGTGTTGCGGTGTAGCGGGCAGATGTGCGCGCGGAGCGCGCGGGTCGATCGGCTGGAACTCTACCCGGGCCGCGCCGATCGTGCGTCCCGTGCGTCCCCCGACAGCCCGAGCCGGATCGCGACGGCCGCCGCCTCGACGCGGCCCGACACGCCGAGTTTGGCCAGGATGTTCCCGACGTGGACGCCGACGGTCTTCTGGCTGATGAAGAGGCGCTCGCCGATCTCGCGGTTCGTCCGACCCTCGGAAATGAGGGCGAGGACCTCGTGCTCGCGGCGGGACAGGCCGAACGTGTCGCCGCGGGCAGCCGGCTTCTCGCCGACGACGCCGCGAACGAGGGCCGACGGTTCCGAGGCGCCGTCCACGGGGAGCGGTCCACCAATCACTCCCAAGGGAGCCGCGCCGTCGAGCGGTGAGGGAGGACCGTCCTCGAGGAGCACGCCATCGACTTCGTCGGGCAACCGGATGAGCGCCCGGCCGGCTAGCTCCCGCAGCTCGCGAAGCAGTGGTCGGGCCGTGAGCTGGAGCCCGATGCGGGCCGCCTCCTCGAGCGGCCGCCGCGCCTCGGCCCGCGACGCCCGGCCCTCGCCGCTCGCGAGCAGGGCCTCGGCCTCGCGCCAGCGCGCACGGGCGACTTCGTACGGGTGGCCGAGCTCTCGCCAGCGCTCGGCGAGCGCCGCCCACGTCGCCGGATCGTCGCGTCCGTCGAGGCGGGCCTTGAACGCGGCCGCGACGCCGAGGTAGGCGTCGGCCTCGCGGCGCGACCCGATCGCGGAGGCGACGCCGGACGCCTTCACTGCCGCCGCCGCCTCACGGACGACGCGCTGGGCCCGCGACCGCGAGTTGGCCAGCGCGGCGAGGTCCCGCCGGCTCCGGGCGTCCTCGCCGCCAGCCGCCTCGACCTCGGCGGCGGTCGCTGCCATCTTGGCGATCAGGCTCCAGTCCTCCGAACCGGCGACGAGCTCCCATCCGCTCGTCGCAGCACGCTCGGCGTCGGCGTGATCGTGGCGCCAGAGGGCGAACGAGGCGGCGGCCCGGTAGACCGGGACCGCGTGCTGGGCATCGCGGACCGTGGCGAGCTCGAGGAGGAGCTGGCCGAGAAGTCGCCCCGCGTATTCGCCGGCGCGGGTCTCGATCTCGACGATCGCGAGACTGTCGACGGAGCTGACGAAGGCCACACCCGCGGGGCTCCACTCGAGCGCGGTCGCACCGAGCGCCCGCGACTCCGACCAGCGGCCGAGCAGGAAGAGCGGGTCGGCGGCGTTCCCCCGCAGGAAGTTGCCGTAGACGGCCTCGAGGCCGGCCCGCCGCGTGGCCTCGATCCCCTCGTACGCCACCTCGACCGCCTCCTCGCGACGACCGACGAGGTCGAGGACCGTGGTCAGATTGGCGTAGACGCGGAACGTCTCGTCGTGGTCGACCGCTTCCTCGGCGAGGGCGAGCGCCCGGCGAAGGAGGGCGACACCCGCCTCGGGGTCGTCTCCCCAGCCCAGCGAGACCCCGAGCGTCGTCGTCGCGTGGGCCAGCACCGATCGGGCCTCGGGGCCTCGGGCCTCGGCCATCGCGATCGCCTCGCGGGCGAGCCGCTCCGCGTCCGAGAACGTGCCCTCGAGCATCTTCGCCTGGGCGAGGGCGGCGAGGACGCCCGCCCGTTCGGTCGAGGGCTCATCGGGGACGAGCGCGACGGCGCGCTCGAGGGCGGCGAT
>DASTEU010000349.1:0-10994 GCA_035709325.1 Candidatus Limnocylindrales bacterium
GTGTCGCGCAGGAAGATCAGAGGCTTCATCAGGTCCGTCCAGCTCGCCTTGAGCTCGAAGATGAAGACGACGATCAGGGCGGCCCGCGTGAGCGGCACCGCGACGCTCCAGAACATCCGCGGATAACTCGCCCCGTCCACCCTGGCCGCCTCGAACGTCTCACGCGGCAGGCCGAGGAAGAACTGGCGCAGCAGGAAGATGTAGAACGCGGACCCGAAGAGGTTGCCCGCCCACAGCGGTGCGAATGTCGGCGAGTTGACCTGGCCGAGCGCGTTCCAGATCAGGAAGTTCGGGATCATCATCACCGCGCCGGGCAGCATCATCGTCGCGAGGACGAGCCCGAAGACGAGATTCCGGCCGGGGAAGCGGAAGTAGGCGAAGCCGAAGGCCACGATCGCCGAGCTGATCGTCACGGTGACCGCGGCGAGCACGCCGACGATGACGCTGTTCATCAGCCAGTTCGCCATCGGGGCGATCTGGAAGACCTGCTGGTAGTTCTCCGGGTGGAACGACGAGAAGAGTTCGTAGTTGAAGACCTCGGCACGTGTCTTGAGCGACGCGCTGAGGAGCCACACGAACGGGAAGATGAAGATGACGGTCGCAACGATCAGTCCCAGCAGGAAGACGACCCGGACCATAAGGCGCGAGGGCGTCCGCCGTTCGTCGGCGGCCGTCGCGGCCCGCACCGCCTGGCCGCCGGCCGCGGCGACCTGGGCCGGAGGCGGGGCGCCGCCCACCGATCCGCCGGTCATCGATCGTCTCCCGCGTAGAACACGAAGCGCCGGCTCACCCGCACCTGGATGAGGGTGATGACGACGATGATCCCGAACAGGACCCAGGCCATAGCCGAGGCATATCCGAAGTCGAGGTCACGGAATGCCTTCTGGAAGAGGTAGATCGTGTAGAAGAGCGCCGGATCCTGAGCCGGCCCGGTACGGGCCGAGAAGAACATCGTGAAGACTTCGGCGAAGATCTGGAGCGAGGCGATCGTGTTCACGATGATCGTGAAGAAGATGGCGCCGCTGATGAACGGCAGCGTGATGTTGCGGAACTGCTGCCACGCGTTGGCGCCGTCGATCCGGGCCGCCTCGTACAGCTCGATCGGCACGTTCCGCAGCGCGGCGAAGTAGATGATGACCGTGCTGCCGAGCGTCCAGAGCGACATGATCACGATGCCCGGCTTGACCCACTCGGGGTCGGTCAGCCAGTTCGGCCCGCGGATCCCGAACACGCCCAGGGCGCCGTTCAGCAGGCCGTTGCCGGCGAGGAGCAGCAGGAAGAGCGTTCCGACCGCGACGCCCGGCGTCAGGTTCGGCAGGTAGAACGCGGTCCGGAAGAACCCGGCGGCGCGCCCGACGCGGAGCAGCATCATCGCCAGCACGAGCGACAGGAAGATCGTGCCCGGCACGTTGAAGAGCGCGTAGTAGGCGGTGTTCCAGAGCGAGAGCGGGACGCGCCGGTCGCGCGTCATCTGCTCGAAGTTGTCGAGGCCGACGAGCTCCGGCGGCCGGATGACGTTGTAGTCGGTGAAGGACAGGTAGAGGCTGGCGAGCATCGGCCCGGCCGTGAAGACGACGAAGCCGATGACCCACGGCAGCAGGAAGATCCACGCCCAGCGTGTCTCCTCGGCGAGGCGCCACCGCCCCCGGCGAGGGGTGGTGGCGCCTGCTGCCGTCATGTCGGCGCCTCGGGGTCGAACGGCTCGCCGGCCGCCTACTGGGCGCTGTCGATCGCGTCCTGCGCTTCCTGATCGGCCTGGGCGAGCGCGTCGGCCGCCGCCACGCCCTCGTTCATCACCCGCTGGACCGCCTGCTGCCAGATGTTCTGGAACTCCTCGGCGGCCGGGATCGGCGGGAGCGAATAGGAGTTGTCAGCGACCTGCTGGACCAGCTGGACGCCCTCGTAGAAGCGGCCGGCGGACTCCTCGGTCACCAGTTCGCCGAAGATGCGCTCGTCGGCCAGACGGTTGCCGGTATAGGTGCCGGTGAACGCTTCGCCGTCCGCAGCACGCTTGTCGGCGCGCACCTTGGCCGCGGCGTACCACGTGTCCGGCAGGGTGACGACCCGCATGAACTCGCAGGCCGCGTCCTTATTGTCGGCCGAGGCCGGGATCGCCCAGGCGGACCCGCCCGAGAAGCTGATGTCGTTGCCCTGGCGATCACGGAAGGGCTGGAAGCTGATCTCCTCGTCCGGGGTGTCGTTGGCCAGGACGTTGAGGTACCACTGCTCCATCGGGAAGGCGCCGAGCGAGTCCTCAGTGAACTGGTTCTCGGGGCCGAAGAAGGCGCTGCCCGGGCCGGAGCCCCGGAAGTCGAAGAAGGCCGGGGCCGGGCCGTGGGCGGTGATGAGCGAGACCGCGTACTCGAGCGCCTCGGCGACCTTCGGGTCGTCGAGCTGCGAGGTCAGACCGTCGTCCGAGACGAGCGTCGCGCCGTTCGCGTAGGCCCACAGCGGCAGGAACTCCGGCAGCTTCGGGTCGAAGCCGAGTCGGGTGATCGTGTCGCCGTCCTTGGCCATGAGCTGCTCGTTGATGCCGGCGAGCGCGTCCCAGTCGCTCGTGTCGATGTCCTCCGGGGTCAGGCCGACCTCCTCGATGACCGAGTCGTTGATGAGGATGATCCGGCTGTCATAGAACTCCGGGATGCCGTACACGGAGCCGTCGACGGTGACCTGGGCGACCGCCGGCTCGCGGTACTGGCTCATGTCCACGCCGAAGTTCGAGATGCACTGATCGAGCGGCTCGAGGGCTCCCTCGGCGACGTACGTGCCGATGATCGCCCGGTCCATGCGGACGACGTCGGGCGGATTGCCGGCCGCGACCGCCGTCAGGAACGTCTGCGGGTCGAAGTCGGCTTCGGTGAACTCGAGGGTGACGGCGTCGGCGTACTGCTCCGCGAAGACGTTGTAGCGGGTGTAGGCGATCTCGTCGGAGACGCCTTCCTGCTCCGGATCCGGCTCGCAGGGCGCCGGCTCGCAGCCGTACCTGGCGCCGATCTCCAGGGTCCCGCTGATCGCGGCACCCGAGGGGCTCGGCGCGGCCGAGTCGCCCGGCGAACCGGCGGGCGTGGCGGCCGCCGACGGGGCCGTGGTCTGCTGGCCGGTGCCGCACGCGGCCGCCAGAATGGCGATCACCGTGACCAACACCAGGGGTGAACGTCGCGCCATGACGGGATCCTCCTCCAGGTCGCCCGCCGCCGCTGTCGCGCCGGCCGGATTCGGCGATCTTCGGCCAATGTGGGAACGATTTAATACCATACCTACAACAGATGCATAAGGTCTCCATATCAAACGCCTCTGAGCCGCTCGTCCTCGGCCTCGACGTCGGCGGGACGAAGCTGGCCGCCGGGATCGTCGCGGCCGACGGCACGGTTCTCTCGAACCTCACGGCCGCCAGCCACGCGGACCAGGGCCCCGAGCAGATGATCGCGCGACACCTCGAGCTCGGGCGGGACGCCGTGATCGCCGCGGGCGTCGACTGGGCGGCGGTCGAGGCCGTAGGGATCGCCTGCGGCGGCCCGCTGGACCCGCTGGCCGGCATCATCCAGTCGCCGCCGAGCCTGCCCGGCTGGGACGACGTGCCGCTCGTCTCGATCGTGAGCGAGGCGCTCGACCGGCCGACGGTCGTGGACAACGACGCGACCGCCGGCGCGCTGGCCGAGTGGTGGTACGGCGCCGGCCGGACGCGGGCCGCCCGGCACCTCGTCTACCTGACGATCTCGACCGGGATCGGCGGCGGGCTCGTGCTCGACGGGCGTGTCTACCGCGGGGCGGCCTGGAATGCCGGGGAGCTCGGCCACCTGACCGTCGACTACCTCGGGCGACCGTGCGGCTGCGGCCGCCGGGGCTGCCTCGAGGCGTACGCGTCCGGGACGAACATCGCGGCCCGGGCCGTCGAGGCGCTCGCGGCGTCGGCCGAGCGCTCGAGCCTGCGCGACCTCGGGACCGTCACGGCCCGCGACGTCGCCGGGGCGGCCGCCGCGGGGGATCCGATCGCCGGCCGGATCTGGGACGAGACGACCGCGATCCTCGGCTCGGCCGTCGCGAACATCCTCGACATCTTCAACCCGGAGCTCGTCGTCCTCGGCGGGGGCGTGACGCGGGCCGGTGACCAGCTCCTCGTGCCGGTCCGTGGGCTCGGACTCGCCCAGGCGATGCCCCCCGCGGCCGGGTCGGCCGACGTCGTCCTGGCCGAGCTCGGCGACCGCCTCGGCGTCGTGAGCGCGGCCGCGGTCGCCTTCGAGCGCCTGCTGCGCGACGAGGTCATGCCTCTCGCCCGCCTGCCGTCCGCGCCGGCGACCGAGGCCCCACCTTCCCCCGGCCCCGCACGAGCCAGGCGTTCGAAGCCTGCCGCGGCCGGCGCCGCATCGGGCCGGATCGAGGAACCATGAGCGAGGCTGCGCGCGCCCAGCTTGCCGATCACCGCGCGGCGGCCGAAGCCGTCGAGGAGCTGCTGCCGGCGGTCGAGGCGGTCGTCCGCCGCCTGTGCGACGCGTTCGCGGCCGGCGGCCGGGTCTATGCGTTCGGCAACGGCGGCAGCGCCGCGGATGCCCAACATCTCGCGGGCGAGCTGATCGGGCGGTATCGCCGCGAGCGGCGGCCGCTGCCGGCGGTGTCGCTGGCCGTCGACCCCTCGGTCGTTACGTGCATCGCCAACGATTACGCCTTCGAGGACGTCTTCGCCCGCCAGGTCGAGGCGCTCGCCCGGCCCGGCGACGTCGTCGTCGCGTTCACGACGAGCGGCCGGTCCGAGAACGTCGTCAGGGGCCTGGCGGCGGGTCGAGCGGCCGGGGCGACGACCGTCCTGTTCGGCGGCGGTGACGGCCACCCCGCCCGCGACCACGCCGACCTCCGCCTCGTCGTCCCGTCGTCGACGACGGCCCGGGTGCAGGAGATGCACCTGCTGCTCCTGCACCTCGTGAGCGACGGCGTCGACGCATGGGCTGCGGGCGAGGGCGGAGAGGCGACGTGAAGGCGACGGAGGCGAACGACGGCCGGCCGATCCTCCACCTGATCGGCAACTCCCACATCGATCCCGTCTGGCTGTGGCAGTGGCCGGAGGGGTACCAGGAGATCCGGGCGACGTTCCGCTCTGCGCTCGACCGGATGAACGAGTATCCCGAGTTCATCTTCACCTGCGACTCGGTCGCCTACTACGAGTGGATCGAGGAGATCGATCCGGCGATGTTCGAGGAGATCCGGACGCGCGTCGCCGAGGGGCGCTGGGAGCTCGTCGGGGGCTGGTGGGTCGAGCCCGACTGCAACCTGCCGGGCGGCGAGTCGTTCGTCCGCCAGGCGCTCGTGGGGCAGCGCTACTTCCTCGAGAAGTTCGGCCGGCTCGCGACCGTCGGCTACAACGTCGACCCGTTCGGCCACCACGGGATGCTGCCCCAGCTCCTGCGGCGGAGCGGCATGGACCACTACGTCTTCATGCGGCCCGGACCGCACGAGCTGCCGCTCGCCGCGTCCGTGTTCTGGTGGGAGTCGCCCGACGGATCGCGGGTCCTCGCCTATCGTCTGCCGCACGAGTACTGCGCGCCGCGCGAGGACCTCGGCAACCACCTCGACAAGTCGATCGCCCAGCTGCCCGAGCGCTGGGACGAGATGATGGCGTTCTACGGGGTCGGCAATCACGGCGGCGGCCCGACTCGCGAGAACCTCGACAGCATCCGCCGGCTCGACGGAGCCGGCGCGATGCCACACCTCCGGCACAGCACGCCGGCCCGCTTCTTCGACGCGATCCGTGCCGGCCGCCGCCGGATTCCCGTTCATCGTGGCGATCTCCAGCACCACGCGGTCGGCTGCTATTCGGCCCACTCGGGGATCAAGCGCTGGATGCGCCGCGCCGAGAACGAGCTCGCGGCGGCTGAGACCTGGTCGACGATCGCCCGCGCGGTCGCCGACCGAACATATCCGCGGGACGAGCTGGGACGGGCCTGGAAGCAGGTGCTGTTCAACCAGTTCCACGACACGTTCGGCGGCACGGCGATCGAGCCGGCCTACCGGGACGCACGCGACCAGCTCGGCGAAGCGAGCTCGATCGCGAACCGGGCCCGCAACGTCGCGATCCAGTCCCTCGCCCGGCTCATCGACCTGCCGGCGGACGCGCGCTACGCGCCGATCGTCGTCTTCAACCCTCACCCCTGGCCGGTTCATTCGGTCGTCGAGCTCGAGTACGGCGGCCTCAAGCCGACCGACGGCCTGCGCGATGAGACCGGCGAATCGGTCGTGCTGCAGCCGGTCCGGTCGTACGCGACCGTCTCGGCCTGGCGCAGCCGCCTCGCGTTCGAGGCGGACCTGCCGCCGCTCGGTTACCGGACCTACCGGGTGACGGCCGACAGCCCGAGGCCGGTCGAGCCGCGACTCCGGACGGATGCGACGACGCTCGAGAACGACCGGCTCCGGCTCCGCTTCGACCCCGCGAGCGGGCGGATCGCCGAGCTCGTCCTCCGCGACGCGGGACGCGACGTCGCCGACCTGATCGTGCCGGATCGCCCGCGGGCCGTCGTCGTCGGCGACACGTCCGACACCTGGAGCCACCGCCGCCTGGCCTTCCGCGACGAGGAGGGTGCGTTCGAGACGACCGGCGTGGAACTCGTCGAGGCCGGCCCCGTCCGGGGCATCGTGCGGGTGACCGGCCGCTACGGCGAGTCGTCGATCGTCGAGGACTTCGTGCTCGCGGCCGGTGCCGCGTCCGTCGAGATCCGGGTGATCCTCGACTGGCGCGAGAAGGCGAAGCTCCTGAAGCTCCGCTTCCCGACCCGCCTGACCGACTCGGTCGCAACGTACGAGATTCCCTACGGGGCGATCCACCGGCCGCCGAACGGCGAGGAGGAGCCGGGCCAGCGCTGGGTCGACGTCGCCGGGACGCTGCCCGGGGATGGATCCGGCGGGCGGTTCGGCCTGGCCGTCCTCAACGACGCGAAGTATTCGTTCGACGTCATGGGCGCCGAGATCGGGGTCACCGCCGTCCGCAGTCCGATCTTCGCCCACCACGAGCCCGCGATCCCCAGGGACGGCGTCCGCTACCAGTTCCAGGACCAGGGCATCCAGCGCTTCACGCTCGCGCTCGCGCCGCACCGCGGCGACTGGCCCGACGCCGGCCTGACCCGACGGGCCGTCGAGCTCAACCAGCCGCCGACCGTCCTGCTCGAGTCGTACCACGAGGGTCCCCTGCCGGCTGCCGGCTCGTACGCACTCCTCGAACCCGATCACCTCGTCCTCGGCGCGCTCAAGCTGGCCGAGGACGGCGACGACATCGTCGTCCGGATCGTCGAGGTCGCCGGGCGGGCGGGGCGCGCCCGGCTGAGCCTGCCCGGCCTTCGTCGCGAGCTCGCCTTCGACATCGCGCCGTTCGAGATCCGGACCTTCCGGCTGCCGATCGAGGCCGGCGGCGACCCGGTCGAGACCGACCTGCTCGAGCGGCCGCTCGCCGAGTCCGTCCAACCGCCGTCCCGGACCAGGACGGCGCGACCGTCGCGGGCCCGGGCCGGCCGCCCCGGCTGATGCGCGAGGCGCGCTCGCTCGACGGCGGCGAGTGGCGGATCAAGGGGACCCTCGGCCTCGACGCCGCGTTGCGTGCCGCGACGCGGCCCCGCGACGACGGCCCCGGCTGGTTGCCGGCGACCGTGCCGGGCAGCATCCTCGACGACCTGTGGCGGGCCGGCGAGGTCGCCGACCCCTACCACGAGCGGAACAGCCTCCTCGCCGAGTGGGCCCCGGCGCGGGCCTGGACCTACCGGCGCCGGCTGCCGGCCGGCGATGGCGGCGACCGCGGCGACCCGCGGCGGAGCGTGCTCCGCTTCGAGGGCGTGGACCACGCCTGTCACGTCTTCCTCGACGGCGAGCCGCTCGCCCGCCACGAGGGCATGTTCGTCCCGTTCGAGGTCGACCTCGGCCGGCGGCTTGGCGGCGACGGACCGTCGGACAGCGGCGGCGAACACGAGCTCGCGGTCGTCGTCGAGCCGGCGCCGCCGAACGAGTCACAGGTCGGGCGGACGAGTCGGGTCCGGATCCACACGTCGCGGATGGCCTACGGCTGGGACTTCTGCCCGCGGCTCGTCCACCAGGGGATCTGGCGCTCGGTGGCCCTCGAGCGGGTCGAACCGGTCACGATCCGAGACGTCTGGGCCCGACCGGAGCTGACGGTGGACCTGCGCGAGGCGCGGGTCGATGTTCGGGTGGCCCTCGAGGCCGATCGAAGCACTCCCGTCCGGGTCGCCGCGGAGCTGCGGGGCCCGTCGACCGGCCGGGCCGGGACGGCAGGCGAGGCCACCGCGGGACGGACCGAGATGCGGCTCGAGCTCTCGGTCGACGAGCCGGCACTGTGGTGGCCGAACGGCCTCGGCGTGCCGGTCGTCCATCGCCTGGCCGTCCGCGTCGACGGGCCCGACGGCGCGTTCGACGAACGCGACGTGCCGCTCGGGTTCCGGCGGCTGGAGCTGACCTCGAACGCCGGCGCTCCCGACGGTGCCCGGCCGTACACGTTCCTCGTCAACGGCCGGCCGACCTACGCGAACGGCTGGAACTGGGTGCCCCTCGACGCGCTCTACGGCGTGCCGCGGCCGGGGCGCCTCGCCCACCTGCTGCGGCTGGCGGCGGGCGCCAACGTCAACCTGCTCCGGGTCTGGGGCGGCGGCCTCATCGAGAGCGAGGCCTTCTACGACGCCTGCGACCGGCTCGGAATCCTCGTCTGGCAGGAGTTCAGCCAGTCCAGCTCCGGCGTCGACAGCGAGCCCGCCGCGGACGCCGCGTTCGTGGAGCTGATGGCCCGCGAGGCCGAGGCGATCGTGCCGCTCCGCCGGAACCACCCCTCGCTCGCAGTGTGGTGCGGCGGCAACGAGCTCGAGGATGCCGCGGGTCCGCTCGACGAGCGCTCGCCGGTCCTCGCCGCGCTTCGCGACGTCGTCGCGCGGCTCGACCCCGATCGGGCCTGGCTGCCGAGCTCGCCGAGCGGCCCGCGCTTCCACAACAGCCTCGACGTCGTCGCCGCGGATCCGGACGGCCTCCACGACGTCCACGGGCCGTGGGAACACCAGGGGCTGCGCGGCCAGTACGAGCTCTACGATCGAGGGACGTCCCTGTTCAATGGCGAGTTCGGCGTGGAAGGGATGACGAACCGCCGGACCCACGAGAAGCTGATCGGCGCCCCGCGGCGCCTACCGGCGACCCGGGCGAACGCCGTCTACCGACACCTGGGCGACTGGTGGATCAACGAGCCGCTCGTCCAGGAGGCCTTCGGCGGGCAACTCGCCGATCTCGAGTCGCTGCGACGGGCGAGCCAGTTCCTCCAGGCCGAGGGGCTGCGCTACGCGATCGAGGCGAATCGGCGGCGCTGGCCGCGGAACAGCGGCTCGATCCCTTGGCAGTTCAACGAGTCGTACCCCAATGCCTGGTGCACGTCGGCCGTCGACCACCGCGGCGACCCGAAGCCGGCCTGGTTCGCCGTCCGCCGGGCGTATGCACCCACGGTCATCTGCGCCCGGTTCGACCGGGCGGCGCTCGGCGAGTCGCCGGTCCTTCCGCTCTCGGTCTGGGCCTGGGCCGACGGGCCCCCACGGCGGTACACCGCCACGTGGCGCGTCCTCGATCTCGACGGCGTCACGCTCCGGGAGTCCGAGGCTGACGTGGAGCTCGGGGACGGGCGGCCCCGGGCCGTGGGCCACGACCAGCGGCTCGAGCTCGAGACCCGCCCGCCGCTCTTCTTCATCGATCTCCGGCTCGAGGACGGCGACGGCCGGCAGGCCGCCGTGAACCGCTATCTGCTCAGCGGCCGATCGCACTTCGGTGCGCTGCTCGACCTGGACCCGGCCGGGCTTGACGTCGAGGTCGAGATGACGGGCGGGACCGGCGGACCCTGGCGGGTCGAGCTTCGACATCGCTCCGGTCCCGCGGCGATCGGCCTCCGGCTCGAGGATGACCGCTCGATCGGAACGCGAGGCTGGGCCGAAGCGGACGACGGGGCGTTCGACCTGCTTCCGGGCGAGCGGCGCGTCGTGACCGTCGCCTGGGCCGACGCGCCCTCGGCGGGCCGGCGCCTCCGGCTGTCCGCGTGGAACGTCGAGGCGGTGGTGCTCCATGGCTGAGTCGCCGGCCGCGACGACCGCGCGGGCGGCGATGAGCGCGGCCGCGCCGTCGCTGACCATCCGCGCGTTCGACGGCGTGGCGCTCCTCGGCGAGGACGATCTGGTGCCCGGCGACCGGCCGGAGACCCGGCGCCTCGGCGGTCTGGCGGTCACGGCGCGCTGGACGCGGGCGGCGAGCAGCGTGCCCGCCTGGGACGTGGACCTATCGGTCGAGAACGTCTCGGGAGAGGCCGTCCGCGCCGGCGTCGTCGTGGCGATCCGCCTCCCGCCATCGGACGATCCGCAGTGGCTCGTCCCGGGCCTCTTCTACGGCGAGAACCGACCGGCCGAGAGCCGGGCACGGTACCCCCGCTGGGCTCCGGCAACGCAAGACGATCCGTTCGCCGCGCCCGACTGGTCGTTCCGCCCGGATCGAACTGCGACGCCGGCAGTCTTCGCGACCTCCGACGGCCGGAGGCTCGCGCTCGCGACGACCGAGCTGAGCCCCGTCGGTCCGACCGGCGTCGGCTTCGGCGGCGGCGGCGATCCGGCCGAGCCCCTCGAGGTTCGTCTGTGCTTCCCGTACCGCGAGGAGCCGGTCGTCTACGACGGCGGATCCGAACCCAGGCCGCCCGACCTCCCGACCCACCGCTGGGAGCCGGGCGCCCCGGCCCGCCTCGCGTTCCGGGTCTACGCCGCGCCGGCGGGACCGCACGCCTCGATGCCGATCCTGCGCGAGCTCCACGCGCGGCCGGCGGGCGCGACACCGTTCGTGCCGCCGCTCGCGATCGACGAGGCCGCCCGGCTGGCCGCCGAGGGCCTCCTGCGCTGGCACCACCGGGCCGCCGAGGCGGCGATCCACGAGACGGCGGCGTTCGACCGGCGCGGCGACGGGCTGGGCCTCGAACCCGGCGACCGGCCGGCGATGCACGT
>DASTEU010000350.1:0-2082 GCA_035709325.1 Candidatus Limnocylindrales bacterium
GCCGGAATCGTGGCGCGTGGCCCGCTACACGGCCGCAAGGCGCCCGAGTGGGCGCCTTGCAGGGGAGTGTCGGATCGCGGGCAGTCGAGCGGGGGCGACCGGCCCCCCGCGGCGGGCGGGGACCGGATACCGGCCCGCTCAGGATCAGCCGACCGGGGTCGGCTCCTCGGTCGCCTCCGGCCTGTTGGCCGAGCCGCTCGGCGAACTGCTCGGCCCCTCGACGTCGAGCAGGTAGCCGATGCCCTGGAACGTCTTGATGCGGCCGGGCTCGCCGGGCTTCGCGCCCAGCTTGCGCCGGACCCGGCTGATCCAGACCCGCAGGTACTGGAGGTCGTCGCGATACTCCGGGCCCCAGACCTTCGTGAGGAGCTCGGTGTGGAGGACGACCTTGCCGGGGTGCGTGGCCAGGTGCTGGAGCAGGAGCCACTCCGTCCGCGAGAGCTGGACGAGCTCGCCGTTTCGGCGGACCATCCGACGCTCGAGATCGATCTCGACGTCGTCGAAGGCGAGGACGCCGGCACCCGGCTCGACGCCCGACGACCGCCGGATGACGGCCCGGACGCGCGCCGCCAGCTCATCGGGGTGGAACGGCTTCGCGATGTAGTCGTCGGCGCCGAGGTCGAGGCCCTTGGCCTTGTCGGCGGTCGCGCCCTTGGCCGTGAGCAGGATGACGGGCACGGGCCGCTGCTCCCGCAGCTGCCGCATGACCTCGATCCCGTCGAGGTCCGGCATGACGATATCCAGCAGGACGATGTCCGGGCGGATCTCCTCCGCCTTGGCGAGGGCATCCTCGCCGCCGGTCGCGGTCACGACGCGGAAGCCCTCCTCGCTGAGGGCAATCGAAACGAGCTTGGTGATCCGGGGCTCGTCATCCGCGACGAGGACCAGGGGCTGTGTACCCACGCCACACCTCCGACTTCAGGGCACTGTTGATGGTGATCGATCCATGCAAGAACCGGGGCCGGACGGGCCCCGGTCGCGGGTTGCCGCGGTCAGCGGTCGGTCACGGCATGACCGACTCGAGCGGCGCCGGTGTCGTCTCGGCGGGCGGGTTCTCGGTGCCCCCGCTCGGCTGCGTCGCGGCACCTGGCCCGAGGGCGAAGTACCAGACGGCGGCGAGCAGGATCAGGACGCCGAGGATGCCGAGGATGGCGCCCATCCCCGACCCGCTGTCGCGTTCGACGACGACGGTGTCGTCGTGATCGTGTTCGTGCGTCATGCGTGAAGGTCCTCCCTTGCTGGGAGCCGCATCGTCGTCGGCGAACCGTGCCGCCCGGTCCGGCCTGACATTGCAGAACCGTTACGGGGGCATATCAATCGGCGGAGTCCAAGGGCGCCGGGCCGAGGGCCGCTCAAGCCGGGATCGCCGGTCGCCCCGCCGAAGGCGAGCCCGGCGAAACCGCTCAGCCGCCGCGAGGCGGTCGCCGTGGACGGCGCGGGCAATCGGTCGGCCACCCCCCGCGTCGGTGACGGTGGACTGTGGCAGTGATGCCGCGGGCACGAAACGGGCGCTCCGAACCGGGACCCGACGATCGCGGCCACCGCGGCCGTAACCGTCCCGCAACGCACGTTCGTGGGAGGTTGGGATACGCTGGCCCTGATGAGTTTCTCAGGGGAGGACCTCGGGGCGATCGACCGCGCCGAAGAGGTCCGCGTCGAGACCCAGGCGCCGGGCGGTCGGGTCCATCGGACGATCATCTGGATCGTCGTGGACGATGGCGAGGTCTTCATCCGCTCGGTCCGCGGCCCGCGCGCCCGCTGGTTCCGCGAAGCGCAGGCGAACCCGGCGATCGCGATCCACGTCGACGGTCGTCGCCTGTCGGCGACGGCGATCCCTGCCGACGACCCGGACTCGATCGAGCGCGCCTCGCAGGCCCTCCGCCGCAAGTACGCGGCGGACCCGGCCCTGCGGACGATGCTCGTCCCCGAGACCCTTCCCACGACGCTTCGCGTCGAGCCGACCTGACCCGATCACCGAGACGAGGCCCCGATGTACTTCGACGAGTTCAAGCACCAGCTGCCGGACATCGATCCCGGCGAAACCCAGGAGTGGCTCGACTCGTTCGACCAGCTCGTCGAGCA
>DASTEU010000351.1:0-2006 GCA_035709325.1 Candidatus Limnocylindrales bacterium
GACGCAAGAAATCCTGGTGACTCCAGCGGAGAGGCCATACCCGTTCCCATCCCGAACACGGAAGTCAAGCTCTCCAGCGCCGAAGATACTGAGAGGGCAGCCTTTCGGGAAAATAGGTCGTCGCCAGGATTTTTGCGTTTCTGGCGAGCGGTGCAGGACTGCCTCGCGGCGGCAAGCCGCACCGCAGCCTGGGCTATCCTCTGACGATGACCGTCCCCGCCGGATCTCCGTCCGGATCGGCGCACGCCCCCGACCCGGACCCCGCGGAACGGCCGTGGCGCTCGGCGCTGGGGCGCGGTCGCTCGTGGCGTGCGCCCCCGCCGTCGCAGTCGGCCGCGGCGACCGTCGCGGAGATCTGTCCCTACCTCACTGCGTCAACCGGCAACTGGCGCAGCGCCTCGCCACATCGCCAGCATCGGTGCGGCGCCGTCGACCCGCCCGGCCTCCTGCCGGCCGAGAAGCAGCGCCGCCTGTGCCTCTCGGTCGATCACGGGAGCTGCCCGGCGTTCCGGGCTGCGCGGGCCGGCCGGGCCGCGGTCCTCGCCCCCGGCATCGACCCGACGGCCGTCGCCGTGGCCGACGCCGCCCGCCGTCCGCTCGCCCGCAGCGCGCCCGTCGTCCTCGAGCAGCCGCGTTTCCAGCCGCCCGCGACCTCCTGGCCGTTCGACCGCGGCATCTCCCAGGCGGTGCTCATCGGCCTCATGGTGCTCGCGTTCGCGGCGGTCGCGATCTCCCGCTTCGGATCCCAGGACGGCTCCGGGTCGGTCGCCTCGCCGTCGGCCAGCCCGAGCGCGGGTGCGACCGCGACGGCCGAACCCACACCGCGCCGGACGCCCTCGCCATCGCCGTCGGCTTCGGCGTCGGGGTCGGTCGGTCCGAGCGGCTCCGCCGCACCGCCCTCGCCGAGCTTCCGGGCGACATACCGGGTCCAGGCGGGTGACACACTCGTCGAGATCGCCGCCGAGTTCGATACGACCGTGGCCGCGATCCAGGAGGCGAACGGCCTGACCGGGTCGGACCTGCGCGTCGGACAGATCCTCAATATCCCCTGACGAGCCGGACCTCGTGACGTGCCGCCTCGCGCGCGCGAATCCTTGAACCATCCGACAACCATCCGACTCGACCGCTGATCTCACTCGACCGCCGTTCGCGTGGCGCGCCGCCGCCTGCGGCAGGCCTCGGCGGCCCGCGACAGTCAGCGCTGGCAGCCGCGGCAGAACGACGTGACGAACCCGCCCGGCTTCACCTCACTGATCCGCGTCCCGCAACGGGGGCACGGCTGACCACCCTTGTCGTGAACCGCGAGAAAGTCGCGTACCTGCTTCTCGAAGGTCGGCGGGACGCGCCTGCGGAGAACGGCAATCGCGGCATCGATCGTCGACTGCGTGGCCGCGTAGAGGGCGTCGACCTCCTCAGAAGCGAGTGACGAACGCTTCCGGAACGGCAGCAGCCCGGCCGCGTGGAGGACCTCGTCGCTGTAGGCGTTGCCGAGTCCGGCCACGAAGGCCTGGTTCTTGAGGAGGTTCTTGAGCTCGCCCGGGTGGCGCCGAATGCGGTCCCGCCAGACGTCGAGCGTCATGGCCGGGTCGTCGGCGTCCGGCCCCAACTCGCCCGGCGCCAGGCCCGGGACCACCCGATCGATTCCGGCCGGCAGCAGGTAGACCTTGCCCATCTGCGTCGGATCGCGATAGCGGATCTCGACCGGCGCGTCGTCGGCCGGCAGCCACGAGGCCCGGCGAGCCCACGCCGCCATGCCTCGCGGCCGCCCGCTCCGGCCGCCGAACCGCATGATCACCGCGGTCTTCGTCGGCAGTCTGTCGCCGGGTGCGGCGAGCTGGAAGCGGCCGGTCAGCATCGGGTTGACGACAATCCGGTCGCGCTCGAAGTCCAGCCGCAGCAGCTTGCCCCGTCGCCCGAGGCCGGTCAGGCGTTGGCCGCCGAACGCGTCCAGCTCCGCGGGTGTGCCGCGGACGGCGAGCGGCGCAGGCGCTTCCATGCCGGCCACG